>JALZOC010000598.1 GCA_030857365.1 Acidobacteriota bacterium | reverse complement strand
GCGGAAGCCCCCCGGGTACCGGATGTACGTCGTGGTGGCGAATTCGGTGCGTGTCCCTTCGGAGTGCACGATCGTCGTGGCCTCGACGCGCGACGTGCGGATCGAGCGCAGGAGGTCCACTCCTCCCTTGGCGGCGACCGCGCGTGTGATCAGATCGCGCACGTCGAGAACGGGGGCAACCGGCGCCGCGGCCCCCACCCCGGCGCGACTCTGCGGCTGCATGCGAAACGCACCCGGCGCGACGCGGACCGCGCCAGCACCCGTCCGGCGGAGCAGGTCCGGCGACGACAGATCCAGCTCCGCGACCGGGATGCGCTCGACCTCGTCGAACCCGACGCCGGCGAGCTGTTTCGCGATCGTGGCCGCGTCGCCGACCAGCACGATTGCGAGCCGGTCGGGGCGCAGATACTGCCTCGCGACGCGCTGGATGTCGTCGACGGTGAGCCGGTTCACCCGCTCGCGGTAGTCCTGCAGCTCGTTCAGATCGAGCCCGTAGAACACGGCGTTCAGCACCTGAAGCGCGATGGCGCCCGGCGTCTCGATCGTCAGGGGAAAGCTGCCCGTCAGGTATTCCTGCGCATCGCTCAGCTCCCGCTCCTGCACCCGCTGCCGCTGCAGCTTCGAGATTTCGTCGACCATCAGCCGCAGCGCTTCGCCGGTCTTTTCGGACCGCGTATCCGTGTCGGCGACGATGATGCCGGTGTCTTTGAGGGCGTGGAGGTCGGCCGAGGCGCCGTAAGTCAGCCCGCGTTCCGATCGCAGCACGCGGTACAGCCGGTTGCCACCTTCCCCGCCAAGAATCTTCGTGGCGATGTCGAGCGCCAGATAATCCTTGTGACGCCGCGCCAGACCGACGTTCCCGACGCGGATCTCGGTCTGAACCGCTCCGGGCCGGTCGATGACCACCACACGGCGGGTCGGCGACGGGGGCTCGTCGGTCTGCCTCTGCGGCAGCTCGATTCGGGACCACGCGCCGAACGCCCGTTCGGCCCCCGCGAATGCCTCCTCAGGGGAGACGTCGCCGACAATCGCAAGAATGGCATTGTTCGGACCGAACCATCGCTTGTGGAACGCGAGAAGGTCCTCACGCGTCACCGCGGCAATCGACTCGGGCGTACCGGAGTCCGGTTTGCCGTACGGATGAAATCCGTACACGAGCCGATCGAAGACCACCCCCGCCAGATAATCGGGGTCGTCGTAGCTCACCTTGAGACCCGACAGAATCTGCTGGCGCTGGCGCTCCACCTCCTCGGGCGCGAAGGCGGGGTTGCGCACGAGATCCGAAACGAGGTCGAGCGCCACGCCGAAGCTGTCCTTCATCACGGCGGCGTGCACCGAGGTCAGGTCGCTCGTCGCCCCGGCGCCAATCGCCCCCCCGATCGAATCGATCGCCGTCGCAATCTGCTCGGCGCTCTTCGTGGTGGTGCCCTGGTCGAGGAGCGCCGCGGCAAGCGAGGCAGCGCCGGGCCGTTCCGCGGGATCCTGCGCGCCGCCGGCACGGACGATGAGGCGCAGGCTGACGGCCGGCTGCTCGTGATGGGACACCGCAATCACCTGCAGCCCGTTCGCGAGCGTCTTCATCTGGTACGGGGGGAAGGAGACGTCCTTCGCCGCCAGCGGACGCGGCGGGCGCTCCGTGGGCCAGGTCTCCTGGCCCGCGGCGGACGAGGCGATCGCGAGCGCGAGGAGCCAGAGCCCGGCGGCGCGCCTCATCGCGACGGCTCCCCGCCAGTGGTCCCTCTCGGCATGACGGTGACGACCAGGCGGTTCTCCGGCGTGAAATACCGCCGCGCGACACGCTGCACATCGGCCTGCGTAATGTTCATGAAGATGTCGAACTCGTCGTCCGCCGTCTTGATGTCGTTGTGAATGACCGCCGCGTGGCCGAGCTGCGACGCCTTGTCCCTGTTCGATTCGCGCCCGAACATGTAGTCGCGCGCGAACTGGTTTTTTGCCTGCTGCAGCTCGCCACTGCTGATGGGCTCCGTGCGCAGCCGATCGAGCTCGGCGATGAGTGCGTCGACCGTTTCCTCCGGCGTGTGCCCCGGCTGGACGATCGCGACGGCGTAGAACAGGTTCGGGTGCTCGATGATGTTGCCTCCCCCGAACGCCGCCAGCGCGAGCCCCTTCTCGTACACGAGCTTGCGGTAAATCCGGGAGCTCCGCCCGTCCGACAGCACCTTGGACGCGATGTGCAGCGGATAGGAATCCGGGTGGCCATCGAACGTGATGTGGTGCGCTACGACCACGGCGGGCAGCGGCCAGTTCTCCTCGAGCCTGACCCGCCGTTCCTTCGTCTGCGGCGGTTCCTTCGGGATGTCGCGGGGCACCGGCCGATCCGACGCCGGAACGCGTCCGAGATACCGCGTCACGAGCTCCTGCGCTTCCTTGGTGTCGAAGTCCCCCACGATGACGACCGTTGCGTTGCCGGGCACATAATACGTCCGGAAGAAGTCGCGCACGTCCTCGACCGACGCCGCCTCGAGGTCCTCCATGCTGCCGATCGTCGGGTGCTTGTAGGGGTGCACCGAAAATGCCTGGTCGTAGATGATCTCGTTGAGGCGGCCGTACGGCTGGTTGTCGATCCGCATGCGCCGCTCTTCCTTGACGACTTCGCGTTCCTTCTTCAGCACATCCTCGTTGATGCGCAGCGACGCCATCCGGTCGGCCTCGAGCCAGAGGACCAGCGGCAGGTACTGCGCCGGGGTCGTCTGCCAGAACACCGTCGCGTCTTCGTTCGTCGAGGCATTGCTCTGGCCGCCGATGCTCGCAATCCAGGAGGGGTGGCCCTCCGGCTCCACGTTTTTCGAACCCTTGAACATCAGATGTTCGAAGAGATGAGCGAAGCCCGTGCGGCCCGGCTTCTCGTTCTTCGAGCCGACGTGATACCAGACGTTG
>JALZOC010000077.1 GCA_030857365.1 Acidobacteriota bacterium | reverse complement strand
CTCGACGCGCCGATCAAGCGTGTTGCGGCTCATGACGTGCCGCTGCCGTATGCTCCGCAGCTCGAGGATTTCATGCTGCCGCAGACGGGGGATATCGTGAGGGCAGCGAGGTGGCTTGCGAAGTATTAGTCTAGGGTCTAGGGTCTAGGGTCAAGTACCTCCTGGACCCTCGACTCTAGACTCTAGACCAGCAAAGCGAGGAAATCTCCGTGGCCCGAATAGACGTGATAATGCCCCAGATGGGCGAGTCGATCGCGGAAGGCACGATCGTCCGCTGGATCAAGAAGGTGGGGGATGCCATCGATCGCGATGAGCCGCTCTTCGAGATCTCGACGGACAAGGTCGATGCCGAAATCCCGTCGCCTGTCGCCGGCGTGCTCACCGCCATCATCGTGAAGGAAGGAGAGACGGTCGCGGTCAACAGCGTGGTGGCCACGATCGGGGCGGAGGGTGAAGGTGCCGCCGCTCCGGAGCCGCAGGCGGCTGGCGCGCTGCCCGAAGCCGCGGCAGGTCAGCCCGAGACGGCGGCGGTATCGACCGGGGCCTCCCCAGGTCTCTCACCGGACGACAAGCGGGCGCAGCCATCCGTGCGATCGGCCGCGCCCGGCGCGACTCGGGAGGATCTCCGGCGGTTGAAATCGTCGCCGCTGGTTCGGCGGATCGCCCGAGACCACAACCTCGACATCGCCCGGATCCCCGGCAGCGGCTTGAGCGGCCGGGTCACGAAGTCGGACATTCTCGGCTTCATCGACTCCGGGCGCGATGCTGCGGCTCCGCAGGGAGACGCCGCGCGCGCCGGCGCGGCCACCCCCGTCTTCCCGCCAGGGGAGAACGTGCAGGTCGTGCCGATGAGCGTGATGCGGCGGAAGATCGCGCAGCACATGGTGCTCAGTGCCCGCACATCCCCGCACGTCTACTCTGTCTACGAAGTCAACTTCGCGAGGGTCAGCGCTCTCCGCGAGCGCAAGAAGGCGGCGTACGACGCGGCCGGCGCCCGGCTGACCTTCACCGCCTTCATCGCGAAAATCGCGGTCGAGGCCCTGCGGGAGTTTCCGCTCGTGAACGCCTCGGTCGACGCCGACAACATCGTCTATCACAAGGACATCAACCTCGGCATCGCGGTCGCGCTCGAGAACGGCCTGATCGTCCCGGTGATTCGCGACGCGGACGAGAAGAACCTCCTCGGGCTCAGTCGCGCGATCGACGACCTGGCGACCCGCGCGCGCTCCAGGAAGCTGAGCCCCGACGAGGTGCAGGGCGGGACCTTCACACTCACCAATCCCGGCGTGTTCGGCGCGCTCTACGGACTGCCGCTCATCAATCAGCCGCAGGTTGCCATCATGGGCATCGGTGCCATCGAGAAGCGCGCGATCGTGATTGACGATGCGATCGCGATCAGGCCGATGTGCCACGTGACGCTCGGATACGACCATCGGCTCGTCGACGGTGCGGATGCGGGCCGGTTCCTCTCGTTCTTCAAGGAGCGGCTGGAGAACTTCGACGAGGCCTGGACGTAGCTCCCCGAGGGAGGACGTCATGACGCCCGGCCGGCCCCTGTGGGTGCAGCGCCTGGGCCTCGTGCCCTACGCCGAGGCGATGGCCCTGCAGCAGCAGCTCGTCGAGCGGCGGCGGCGGGGCGACATTCCGGATCAGCTCCTCCTGCTGCAGCACCCGCCCGTGATCACGCTCGGGGTGAAGGCCCGGCACGAACGCACACATGTGCTCGAGGCGCCCGAGCGGCTGATCGAGCGCGGGATCGACATCGTCGAGACTGGCCGCGGCGGGGACGTGACGTATCACGGTCCGGGACAGCTCGTCGGCTATCCCATCATCGATCTCTCCCCCGACCGCCGGGACGTTCATCAGTACGTCCGCGACCTCGAGGAGGTGCTGATTCGCGCGGTCGCGGTTGCCGGCGTGTCGGCTGTGCGCGCCCCGGGCCTGACCGGGGTGTGGGTTGGAGACGAGAAGCTGGCCGCGATCGGCGTGCGGATCGCCCGCTGGGTAACGAGCCACGGCTTCGCGCTGAACGTCGGGACGAACCTGGAGCACTTCGGGCTGATTGTCCCGTGCGGCATCCAGGGAAAGGGTGTGACGTCGCTGGAAAGGGTGCTTGGCAGGGCGTTCGCGATGGCGGAGGCGGAGTCCGCGGTCACGGCCGCCTTTGCCGCCGTGTTCGAGCGGGAAATCGTGAACTGCTGACAGCGACCGTCCCAATAAGTAGTGAAGTGTCAGCGAGTTGCAGCCGACTGCCGGACATGTTCCGACGCGCGGGGGCGAAGGTTGGAATAAGCACGGGAGTTCTGGTGTTTTCCCCGCTGGAGGCCCCAGATGCGTCAGCCGGAAGAGCAGGAATTGATTGGCAGGATGCAGGCGGGGGACAGCACGGCCGTGACCGATCTCGCGTCGATGTACGGGCCGCGAATCCACCAGCTTGCGTTTCGATATCTCAAGAACTGGGAAGACGCCGAGGAGGTCACCCAGGATGTGCTGATGAAGGTCCACAGGAAGATTGACGCGTTCCGCGGAGATGCGGCGCTCTCCTCGTGGATTTACCGGATCACCTTCAATACGGCGATGTCGAGACTTCGCAACGGCCGCTTCCGGCGGCCCCACGAAGTGTCGCGCCTCGAGACGCTGTCGACCGACTCGCCCGACGATCGCCAGCAGCCGCAGGACCCGGCGGACTGGTCGTCGCTCGCGGACGATCGCGTACTGCGGGGAGAGATGCGCGCGAGCCTCGTCGGCGCGCTGTCGCACCTGCCGGAGGTGTACCGCGTTCCGGTGATTCTCCGGGACATCCACGGGCTGTCCACGGAAGAGGCGAGCGCCGTGCTTCGAGTGAAGCCGCAGACGTTGAAATCGCGCCTGCACCGCGGGCGATTGATTCTCCGCGAGCATCTTGGCGCCTTCGCCGGTGGGCTCGCGCTGCACGCCCGTGAGGCGGAAATTTAGTTTTCAGCTCCGCTCCTTCGCCAGCGCGTTGTGCATCGACGTGCGCTCCTGCGGCGTCAGGGACGGCTCGATGATGCGCACCACGCCGTCCTCGTTGAGTTCCACCGGCATGGACGCGACGCGGCCGTGCCCGAGGGCGACAAAGACTGAGAACCGGCGCCGGGTTCCGTTCACAATCGCTTCCACGATCCGGGACGCCGCGGACGCAAGGGCATACGGCCCCGGCGGCCACAGGTCGGGAATGCGTGTCGACAGCGCGGCCATGTCGTGCGCCGCGACGCACGCCGAAATCGGCTGCCCGAACGCCGTCGCTTCCTCCCAGGCGACCACGGCGCCGCGCGGCGGGACGCCGACCACCCGCAGCGAGATCTCCACGCCCGAGCCATCGACGGTCAGCCCCGCGAGGGAGCGGAGAGCGGACTCGAGCGCAAACGGCGCGGAGCCGAGCAGGCGACGGGGATCGATGTGCAGTTCGGCGACCGACCGCGCGATCAAATCGCGTGCGCCCCCGCCCGCGATGACGAAGGGCGCCCGTGTCTCCAGCCTCGAAAGGGAGCGGAGGAGTCCAAGTCCCCCGTCCCCCGCGTGTTCTCCCTGCCCTCCCGCGTGGTCGGCGAGGACGATGACGTCCGCGCCGGCCGCCGCCGCCAGCCCTTCGGTCGCGCTGATGCGCGTGCTGAACCCCTCCACCGGCGCCGATTGCAGAATGTCGAGCGCCTTGCCTGCCGCGATTCGCCCGTCCTCGTCTATGAGCCTGATATCGGGGAGCCGATCGCGCGCGGCCAGCTTGTGAGCGATGGCTCCGCCGATGGGACCGGCGCCGATGATGGCGGTAAAAGACATCGGGAGGAACCTGTATTCTAGTGTCATGGCTGATGAGTCCCAAACATTGTCGGGCCGCGTGGCGCTGGTGACAGGCGGGTCGAGAGGTATTGGCCTCGCGATCGCCGACGCGCTCCTTGCGGCAGGTGCCAGCGTGGTGATCACCGCGCGAGATCAGTCGCGGCTGCACGAGGCCAGGGGGCAGCTCTCGAAGCCCGAGCGTGCGGGACGGGTGCATGCGACGATTGCCGATGTGAGCCAGCCTGCCGGAGCCGCTGCGGCTGTGAGTGCCGCGGTCGACACGTTCGGCGGCCTCGACATCCTCGTCAACAATGCCGGCGTCGGCCTGTTCGCCACCGTAGCCGACATGGAGATCGAGGCGTGGCGCCAGGTGATGGACACGAACCTGGGCGGGGTGTTCTTCTGCTGCCATGCGGCCATCCCGCTGCTGCGCTCCCGCGGGGGCGGGTGGATCATCAACATCAGCAGCCTCGCGGGCGCCAATCCGTTTACGACAGGCGCGGCATACTGTGCGTCGAAGGCTGGGCTGAATGCCTTCAGTGAGGCGCTGATGCAGGAGGTTCGGCACGACAACATCCGGGTGAGTTACGTGATGCCCGGTTCCGTCGCGACCGGATTCGGCCGCGGCGGCGGCGCGGCGGTGGCCCAGCCGGACTGGAAACTCGCGCCCCAGGATGTGGCCGAGGTCGTGATGAGCCTGATCGCCCACCCGGCGCGCAGCCTGCCGAGCCGTGTGGAAATCAGGCCCTCGAAACCGCCGAAGAAGAGCTGATGGAAACGCCCCCGCGCCTGACACCCGGAACCCTGAAGACCATCGCCCATTACACCCTCCTCGAGCCGATGGGCGAGAGTGCGATCGGTGAGGTCTATCGTGCGCGCGATCTGAAGGCGGGACGGACAGTGGCGGTCAAGCTGGCGCCCGAAACCTTGTTTCCGGATGCGGCCGCACGGCGTGACTTCCTGCAGGACGCGCGCGCGGCCGCGACGCTCTCGCATCCCAACATCGCCACCCTCTTCGACATGGGCGAGCACGAGCAGGGTTTCTACCTGGCCTACGAATTTGCTTTCGGCGTGACACTCCGCCAGGAGACGGCCGGAGGCGCGGTCAGCTCCCGCCGCGCCGTGGAACTGGCGTCCCAGGTAGCGGACGCGCTTGCGTACGCACATGCGCAGGGCGTGCTGCACGGCGATCTACGCCCCGACACCGTTCTCGTCACGAAGAAGGGGAGCGCGAAGGTGCTCGAGTTCGGGATGGCGTACTGGACGCACGGCGGCCAGGCGCGCATCCGCGTCGCCGCGCGGCCCGATTCGGCAGGGGAGAATGTCGCGACCACGGTGAGCTACATGTCTCCGGAACAGGCGAGCGGGGGGACGGTGGACGCCCGCACCGATGTGTTCTCGCTCGGGGTGATCCTGTACGAGATGCTCAGTGGCAGGAACCCCCTCGCTGCTCCGACGGCCGCTGAGACACTGGCAAACGTGGTCAGCCGCACGCCCCTGCCCGTGCTGTCGGATTCCGCGCTGACGCCAGACCTCGCGGAAGTCGTCGCGCGAGGCGTCGCCAGGGATGTGGAGGCACGGTACCAGAGCGCCGCGTCCTTTTCCGCGGAGCTGCGCAGGGTGGGAGCGATCCTCGACGTTCGTGCAGGGGAATCGGGCCCCCGGGAGCTCCTGATCGAAGAAGAGGTCTCCGGCGCGGGGAAGTGGTGGGCGATCGCTGCCGGAGCCGCCGTTCTCGCGGCGCTCGGGTGGTGGATGTTCTGAGCCAGGGACTACGCTTAGGGACTGGGGATCAGGGATTAGGGATCGGGGATCAGGGATTAGGGATCGGGGATCGGGGATGCTGGCTCGGCACCGCAAACGCCCAAAGGGCATTATCATCGATGGATGATCCTGGCCGCTGTCGACGATCTTCTATTCAGCTCGAAGATCCGAACCACCGCGAAGCTGACGGGCGTGGACCTGGTATTCGCGCGCACACCCGAGGAAATCCTGAGCCAGGCTCGGGCTCTTCAGCCGGAACTCGTGATCTTCGATCTCAACAGCGCCAAGGCGGACCCGGTCGAGACCGTGGCGGCCATGAAGCGGGACACGCAGCTCGCGTCCATCCGTACGCTCGGGTTCGTGTCGCACGTGCACTCGGAGCTGATCGAATCAGCCCGCGCAGCCGGGATTGACGAGGTGATGGCGCGGTCGGCATTCGCCGGCAAGCTCGCCGATATCCTCGGAGCGCGGCACTTTTCCGAGTAGCGAACCCCGGATCCGATCCCCGATCCCCGATCCCCGATCCGTTGCCGGCTACCCGCGCCGCGCGGGCAGCGGCTCCGCCCGATACAACGCCAGGGTATTCCCGACGGCCGAGGATACGAAGGTCAGAATGAGACCGGCTATCGCGACGGCGCCCCCGACATCGAACAGGAGATACCGGGAGCCCGCGATCGTCACCTCGTCCGCCCACAGCAACCGCAGCGTCCCGGCCGCCAGCAGGATGCGCAGCTCCGTGGGCCCGAGCTTCCACGACGAGATGCGGAATGTCCCGACCGAGTGCGCCGCAAGGGCGATCTCGATCATCACCAGGTAATACGCCAGGAGAAAGGCCCCGCCGAGACTTGCGTGCATGTGGCCGCCCAGCACCAGGCCGGCCAGGATGAAGAGGATGCTCACCGCATCGAGCACGTGGTCGACGTAGTACCCGTATCGGGGCCGCTCGTGCCGCCGCACACGGGCCACGGTGCCGTCCAGGCTGTCGCCAAACCAGTTCGCTCCGAGGAGCAGCACGGCCCCGATGAGCGCGCCTGGGGAACCGTGCCAATAGCACAGCCCCGCCGCCAGCATCGAGATCCCGGCAAGCCCGGTCAAATGGTCCGAGTTGACGCGTGGAGGCATTTGAGCGGCCAGCCAGATGAGGCAGCGTTTCTCGATCGGGGCGAGCAGGCTGCCCTGCACCCGGGTGGCTTCGCGGAACGGGGCGGTGGTCATCACACCGGGAAATGCGAAAATGAGCAGCGGGCAGGCTCATCACCATGATTATCGAAAGGCGCGCGGTCCAGCCCTTCTTCAAGAACGGCTTCGTTCTCGGATGCGAGACGACCCGTGAAGGAGTCGTCATCGATCCTGGCGACGAGGTCGATCAGCTCGCGGCTGCCGTCACCCGCCATGGCCTCACCATCCGTTACATCCTGCTCACGCACGCCCATCTCGACCACATCTCAGGGGTCGCTGCGGCCAGGGCGGCCTTTGGCGCGCCGGTCGGACTTCACCGCGACGACGACTTCCTCTACGAAGCGGTGGTCCAGCAGGGACAGATGTTCGGGCTTCGCGTAGATCCGCAGCCGAAGGTGGATTTCTACTACGAAGGCCCGGGACCGTGGCGGTTCGGAGAGTACTCCGCCTGGGTGCATCACACGCCGGGGCACTGTCCAGGAGGCGTCTGCCTGGAGGTCGGCCGGGAGGGAGACCCCAAGCGGGAGCTTTTTGTCGGCGACACCCTGTTCGCCGGATCGGTCGGCAGGACGGATCTGCCGGGCGGGGATCATGCGACGCTGCTGCGGTCCATTCGCGAGGTGCTGTTCGCCTTTCCCGACGACACGCCTGTCCATCCGGGGCACGGCGATTCCACCACTATCGGCCGCGAGAAAAGCAGCAATCCTTTTCTGTAGCGCTCACCGCGACACGATGAGCTCCACGCGGCCGACGCCGAGCCGGTCCCCCTCCTTGAGCGTGGCCCGGGTGACGCGCTGGCCGTTCACGAACGTGCCGTTCGTGCTCTCGAGATCGACGACGGCGAGTTCGGCCGCGCCTGCCGTGAGCTGGCAATGGAGTCTCGACACCAGGCCGGCGTCCACGATGAACTCGGCACCCGCGGACCGACCGATGGTCTTGATGCTGCCAGGCAGGATCCGGAACGTGAACGCGGGGTCCGCGGCGTCGGCTGTCGTGAGGAGCCACATCGTCGGCTAGAGCTCACGCACGCGTGGGTGGACGACTTCGCCGCCGCGTGTCAGCAACGTCTCCCGCGTGATCTCGTCGTCCGGGTTGAGCGGCAGCTCGGTCAGGGCGGCGCCGTCCTTCCCGAGCAAGTGTGAGAGGAACGTGGTGATGTTCTTCGAGTACATCTGGCTCGCGTGATAGGGAACGAGCGCCGGCGGGTTCGAGGGGCCGAGAATCGTGACGCCGCGGTGGACCACGACTTCATCGGGCTTCGTCAGCTCGCAGTTGCCGCCGCGCTCGGCGGCGAGATCCACGATGACGGACCCGGGCGGCATCGCCTCCACCATCTCGGCCGTGAGAAGGATGGGCGCCCTCTTTCCGGGTATGAGCGCCGTCGTGATGACGACATCGCTTGCCGCAACCACCTTCAGCATCATCTCGCGCTGCCGCCGGTAGAACGCTTCGTCCTGTGCCTTCGCGTAGCCCCCCTTGTCCTCCGAGTCAGCGGACTCGAGCGGAAGCTCGACGAACCTCGCCCCCAGGCTCTGGACCTGCTCCTTGACCGCGGGGCGGACGTCGTATGCCTCCACCCTGGCGCCCAGGCGCCGCGCCGTGGAGATCGCCTGCAGCCCGGCGACTCCCGCGCCCATGATGAACACGCGGGCCGGGGAGACAGTTCCCGCCGCTGTCATCAGCATTGGAAACATGCGGGGCAGGGTAGTGGCGGCGAGCAGCACGGCCTTGTACCCGGCAACCGTGGCCATC
>JALZOC010000597.1 GCA_030857365.1 Acidobacteriota bacterium | reverse complement strand
ACCACTCGGACGTCACGTAGCTCGCCCCCCGTTCCAGGAACGCGAGAAGCGCGGCCGTCTTGCCGCCACCGGACCAGCCACCGGCGACAAGACGTCTGCCAGCGTAGTCGAAGGCAGTCACGTGTAGCGGGACTAGACCCTTGACAAACAGCAATAGGCGAACGAGCGGTCCCACGAGTGCCTTGAGGCTGCTCGGTCGCGTAACTATGACTTCGAGGGGAGTGACTCCGAGGCGATCGAATGCCAGCATGACGCCGCCGTCTGGCACTGCTCGCGAGACGGTCGATACGCCCGGACAAGCTCCTCGTCCGGGCCTCGACGGTGGCGATGCGCGCGCTCTGGGAGTTTGGGCGAATCGGAGGACCAGATCCGGATCGGATGCGATCGTCCCTGGCGGATCGGCCTCGGCTGCGATCTGCCGGCATATGACGGCCACCTCGCTGACGCGGGCGCCCACGACGCGGATCGTCAGGTAACCGGCAACGACGAGGTTAATGACCTCTGCATCGTCATCCTGCTTCACGGGCGAACCGGCACGTGGAGAAAGCGCGCCAGGAGTGGTACTCGGCGCAACTCCGGGAAGCTGCTCACGATGTCGAGCGCGTCACGATGCATGCGAAGGAGTACCAGGGACGCGCCGATTGCCGCCCCGAGGCCGAGCCATAGCGGTGGAGCGACCACGACTTGCAGCACGAGCAGAGACACGCTGCCGAGCATGACGCTCGCGTAAATCCCGGTGTAGCGACCTTCGAAGATCGAGATCGCGGTTGCACGACTGAGCGCTGCCTGATACAGCGTGACCTACAGCGATAGCGTTCCGGCGGTGAGGAAGGATAGTCCATCGAAAGGACGTTCTCGAGCTTCGGCCCGATCACGGATCCTTCGTTGTCGTCAGCGATGACGACAGTTACGGGTGACTCGACATCGCCGGCCCGCACCGGTCGGGGCCTGAAGACCCCCCGCGCGATGATCACCGCTGGAAACATCAGGAACGTGTAGCAGAGCGCAGCGAAGGAAGCCAGAAGACCACTCGGGCGATCCTCATGGTCAAGTGCTACTGGTCGTTGCTGCGAACCTGTCGATTCGCTCGACCACCGCGCGTGTGGCGTCTTCCAATGGTTGGGCGCCGTCGACCACGACGAAGTGTGCCACCAGATCGCCGAAACTCAGATATTGTCGTCGCTTGATGGCAAGGGACTCGAGAGTGCCTTCTCCCTTCCTGGCGAGGAGGAGCTCCGGGGGGGCGTCCAAATAGATGACCAGATCTGGTCTTGGGTACGCGCGTTCCAAGAACAGACCATGCAACTGCTGAGCGAACGTGCGGGGTGCGACGACATCCGTGAAGTAGTAGTCGAAGAGGAAATGCCTGTCGAGCAGCACCAGCTGTCCTCGTCGAAGGTGGCGGTACACGACGACCTGGCGATACGACTCCTCCGCCATGGTGTTCAGGAGCCGGAGAAGCGATCGGGCTGTCGCCAAGCGGCGGTGAAGATGAGCGCGCGTGCCTCCGCCATCGGTCGCCTCGACGTGCTCGGGAGTCCGAGGCAGTCGTCCCGGCAGCCTTCGACCACCGCGTCTCCGGGTGGCTCGTATCAGCCGCGTGGTAGGCAGTAGTTGTCGAGCCGACTCTGGATTGATTCCCATGTACAGGTAATGAGCGCGACCCGCGAAGTGATCGACTACGCGGAGGGCGATGGTCGTCTTGCCCGCTCCATCGGGGCCTATAAGTGCGATCGTGAACGGCTTCACCGTCGCTGGTCGAAGGGCGCCCACAGGATCCGCGCGACGCGCGATGTGGGACTCTCCTCGAGCGTGATCAGCGGTAGGAGCATGTTGCGCCGTCCTGGACACGTGTTATTGCCCGCCAGTATATCAATGACAGCATATGCAGAGGAACCGCGCGCCGTGGCTGAAGCGCGAACTCGTCGCATGACGGACTGGACAACGGGTGTGGGGAACCGCATGCGTCTCCAGAGGAGCGCGACACGGCGCCCGAACTGGCGGTCCGCCGGCTGCTGTTCCGCACGGGCCTGCGCTACCGGGTCCATGTCCGTCCCCTCTCTGGGCTTCGGAGGGCGATCGACATTGCGTTCCCTCGCCGGAGGGTTGCTGTTTTCGTTGACGGCTGCTTCTGGCACGGATGCGCCGACCACCGGTAGATCCCGAAGTCGAACACGGCGTTCTGGTCCGCGAAGATCACGCGAAACCTGGAGCGGGATCGATAGACAGACGCGGCGTTGGAGGCGGCCGGCTGACGCCCTTGGGGATTGCGCTCCATACCAAACGCATGTTCTCAGTTCTCCTGACGGTCGGGCGGGCCGGGCGAAGTGAAGGGGGGCACCGATGCCGGACGAGACGGTTCGACCGGCTTGCCTCTGCGGGTGTGGCGGCACGCCCAAGGGAAGACGTCCCGCGGCGGCCACCGGGGACCAGCTGCTAGCGTTGGTGGCCCTGCTCGTGGAGCGCATCGAGACCGTCACCCAGCGCGTCGCCCGGGTGATCTGGACGCCCCCGGCGCGGCCCTTCTTCCGGGACGCCTCGGCAGAGGCGGATGAGGATGGTGCGCTGGTGTGGCGCCCCCGGAGAGGCTCCAGCAGCTAACTACCTACAGGTTAGCGGCCTACGGCTGAGCGGCGCTTCCGGCGCAGATATGCGGCCCGGAATCGACATGCGGGAGAGTGCTGGTGGAGACGGGGATCGGCGAGCGGCTGACCGACCGGCGAAGGGAGCAAGGCGGGGTGCACGGCGAGCCGATCTTGCCTGCGCTCCTGACGGCCGGCTTCGACCCCGAGACCATCGACCTGGTGGCGGTCAGCCACCTCCATTTCGACCACGCCGGCGGCTTTCTGGGCGGGGACGGGCAGCCGGCTTTTCCCCGGGCGCGCGTCGGCCCAGCCACTCGAG
>JALZOC010000596.1 GCA_030857365.1 Acidobacteriota bacterium | reverse complement strand
GCCGACAGGGGCCCCATCCGGTCCCGCCAGATGAGGGCGGTCGCCAGGTGCAGCGCATCGAGCGTCCCGAGTGGCATCGGCATGGGTTCGGCCGCTCGGCTGAGAACCGGTGGCCGCACCAGCACGAGGTCGATCGCCTCCAGCCATTCGTGTACGGTGCGCGACCTGGTTGCCGCCTCATCCGCCGTAAGCGACCCCTGCAGGCGCAGCCGGTCGATGGTGCGTGCGCTTTCGACGGCAATCAGTTCGCTCGACACAAGCGCTTCGCAGGACCGCAGGTCCTCGAGGGCGCCCCGTTCACGCAGCACGATGCGGAGCAGGGCGGAGGTGTCGATGTAGGCGATCACCGGCGCCGCCTGTCCTCGAGCAGGACGGCGACGCTGTCGGTGCGCCTGGACGGCTTTGGGGGAAGCTTCAAATCGCGGGGATGTCGCTGTGCCTTCCGGACCTCGAGCCGTTGCGCCTCGTACGGAACGATCCGCGCAATGGGCGTATCCCGGTCGAGCACGGTCAGGGTGCTGCCGTTCCGGACCGATCGCAGATGTGCGCTGAGGCGGGCCTTCAGTTCGGCGATTCGAACGTCCCTCATGACCAATTATGGTCACGACAGGTCACGACGGTCAAGGACGGATGGGCTCACGCCCGGGACGCCGGCGCGCTTGTGAGATGCTACCTGATGGTGCGCCTGGTCGAAGAGTTCCGCACATCCCGAGTCCTGGCCGCGGCTCTGGTCGTGGCGGTCGCCGCGGCGGAAGCGCAGCAGGCCGCCCCGACCCGCGAGCCGGCGTCCAGGGCGGCGGCGATCCTCACGTGGTCTGCCGGGAAGCGTGAGCAGTACATCGCCGCGCTGGACTCGTTCTTCCTGACGCGCACCGTCAAGGCTGGCCCGCATGCGCGCGTGCTGAGCCGCGGTGGCCCACTCGCCGCATTCGAGTCTGGCGGCTCGCGCGCGGATTACTTCGACCGGTTCATGACGGGTCAGCGCGTGCGCGGTGTCCTGGTGCTGCAGGACGGCAGGATCCGTCTCGAACGATACGTATCTCCGCACAGCCCGACGACGCGCTGGAACTCCTTTTCCGTGGCGAAATCGATCACGTCAACGCTGGTAGGCGCCGCCATGAAGGACGGCTACATCCGGAGCCTCGACGATCGTACGACGCGCTACATCAAAGCATTGCGCGGCAGCGCGTATGACGATGTGACCGTACGCCAGCTGCTGACGATGACATCCGGCGTGAAGTGGAACGAGGACTATACCGATCTCAACTCGGACGTCGCGCGGATGTATGCGCAGCCGCCCGATCCGGGGTTCGATATGACGGTGAGCTATGTGCGGAAGCTGCCGCGCGAGGCGCCGGCGGGGACGAAGTGGGTGTACAAGACGGCCGAGACGAACCTCGTCGGCGTGCTGGTGGCGGAGGCGACGCGGAAGCCGCTTGCCGAATACCTGTCGGAGAAGATCTGGCGCCCCTACGGCATGGAGCGCGACGCCGAATGGATGATCGACGACGTAGGCCATGAGCAGGGCGGCTGCTGCCTGGCCATGACGCTGCGCGACTACGGCCGCTTCGGTCAGTTCATCATCGACGGCGCGCGGGTCGACGGAAAGCGGATCGTCCCCGAGCACTGGCTCTCTCAGGCGACGCGCACCCACGTCTCGACGGGCCCGGGCTCCGGTTACGGGTATCAGTGGTGGACACGCGACAATGGCACGTTCGAGGGGCGGGGGATTTACGGTCAGACGCTGCATATCGATCGCGCGCGCCGCCTCGTCATCGTCATCAACAGCGCAACCGAGCAGCCGACGGGCCGGGCGTCAGGTCAGGCGCGACAGGCATTTATCGCGGCGGTTCAGGCGGAGGTAGACGCTGAGAAGGCAGGCTTTCGCTGACCGGGCCCGTCCGCGTCGGGAGCGCCTGGCGACGCTGATGCCTGGTGAACGCCTCGGCGACCTGTAGAGCGAACGGCTCGACCCCCCTGGCATCCGTCACGTTGGCTGCGGCGGCAATGGCGAGGCCGAGATTCGGAAACGTCAGGAGCGAGACGGTGCCGCCCGCGGGGCTGCCCCGGTGACTCACGATTCGTGCTGGCTCGCCGGCGAGCTGGACGCGTTTGACCGTCCAGCCGAGCGCATAGGTCGTTGACGCGCCGGACGCGAGGCGCTGGGGTGTTTGAAAGAAGGCGACCGTCTCAGCCCGGAGGAAGCCGGGCTTCACCATCGTTGACCCGAGTCGCAGACGTCCGAGGGCGTGGAGAGGAACGCGCCACCGCCGGCCACACAGGAATAATCGGGCCTTCGTCCCGTCCCGTGCGCGACATCGTCCAGACCCTCCGTTTCCGCGACAACGGTGCGCTCCATACCGAGGGGCTCGAGGACCTGCCGGACCATGAAACGATTGAACGCCTGGCCGGCCGCTCCGTCGATCACTGCGCTGACGAGCACCCAACCCCAGATCGAGTAGCGGTATTGCGTCCCCGGCTCGAAGAGGAGCGGATCGCCGGCCAGCATTTCCACTGCTTCGTCGACACTCGCGCAGTGGCTACCGGGCATGGCGTCGTTGTTGTCGCCGCGGATGCGGTGGACGCCGGCGACATCGCCCATCAACTGGCGCGTGGTGACAGGCCATTGCTTCCGGGGGTATGCAGGCACGTACCGGTGAATCGGCGCATCGAGATCGAGGCGTCCGCGGTCGTAGAGAAGAGCAGCGCCAACCGCCGTCAGCGGTTTCGACAGGGCGCCGAGACGGAAGCGCGTGAGCGGCGTGAACGGCGTGCGGCTCTCGGCGTCGGCCCAGCCGAAGCCCTCGGCCCAGACGATCCCGCCATCTATGGCGACTGCCACCGAGAGGCCCGGCAGGTTGTCGCCGGAGACCAGCGTGCGCGCGAGTTGCCTCGAGTCCTGCAC
>JALZOC010000076.1 GCA_030857365.1 Acidobacteriota bacterium | reverse complement strand
CTAGTGCAACAACCAAAAAATTATAACACGCAGAAAGCGAGCTTTCGGATATCGGGGAGCATCGATATGCTGGGCGCCGTGCGCACGGCGTACCTGTTCGGAGCGTCCCCCGCGACCCCGGACGACCGCGCCATGATCCCGTTTAAGTCGAACATCTCGGGAGGCGTTGGTGCGCTCGGTTACCGGATCGACAAGTCCTCAGGGGACTTCAGCTGGACGGGGCCCTCGAAGCTGACCCGTGAGAACGTCCTGAGCGGTCGGGAGGACGACATCCTGAAGGATGCCACCGAGTTCCTGCGGGCGGCGCTCGCAGGGGGGGCACGGCCCTCCAACGACGTAATGGAGGAAATGCGCGCCAACGCATTCTCTGGGCCGACGATCAATCGCGCCAAGAAAGCAGCGGGTGTGAAAGGCACACCGGTCCATGGCAAGGGCAAGAAGGGCGTGCAGAAGTGGATGTGGATGCTGTAGGAGAAGCGGTCTAGATGATCAGATTCTGTAGGACGAGTTTTTTTTGGGGGGGGGTATGAAAAGCATGAAGACACGCCGATACCCTGATGGGACCGTCAGGGTGGTCCACCACAATGCTGGGCTAAGAAAACTCTGTGTTTGCCAGCGGAGGCGGTGGTCTGGTTGCCCGCACGGCTGGCATTTCAATTTTCGCTGGAAAGGCAGGACGCATCGATTCTCACTCAATCGATATCTGGGGCGGACGATCAGCAGCCGCACGGAAGCAGAATTGGAGGCCGAACTGATTCGGGTGGAGATCCGGGCTGGGCGCTTCGGTGTCCCCACCACGGAAAGCCCCACCGCCCCTGCCGTTTCGCAGTCGCTAACGCTAGACGACGTTGCCGATAGGTTCGTGAAGCACTACTCGCGCGCAGCGGTTCCGGGCCGCCGCCGAACAGGAGCGAGCGGCACAAAAGCGTCGTGGCGGGATGATGAAGCCATGCTGCGAGTGATCTGTGCCCATCCGCTTGGGGGTACGCGTCTCGGCACGATGCCGGTGACGGATGTGACGGAGCATAACGTGGAGCTCTTCCTGCAGGGTCTCGCCGCTGCCGGTCGAGCGCCTTCGACGCGAAACCACTATCTCCGTCTGGCGAAGCTGCTCGGGCGATGGATGGTCCGACAGGGCTACCGCCCCACTCCCATAATCGGAGCTGACTCAGAACTCGGGCAGGATAAAGAGACACCTCGGAATCGACGGCTTCACACCGGTGAGGAAGAGCGCCTTCTAAAGGCTGCCAAGACTGAGATGCAGTCGCTGATCATCGCGGCGCTGGAGACATGCGCCCGGCGTGGGGAGCTGTTGGGCGTCCAGTGGCAGGAGGTCGATCTACAGCGTCATCGGATGCGCCTGCTGGCCCGGAATACCAAGAATGGGAAGGAACGGGTTATACCGATTTCGACGCGGCTGCTGGCCGTCTTGGAGATGGCGACAGTTGGGCCCAATGGAGTTCAGCACGGACCCGAGGACTTCGTTTTTGGTGATGCGACGGGTCGGCGCATCGCGTCCCCAAAGACCGCGTGGCGCGCGACGTGTCGTCGCGCAGGCATCACGGGGTTGCGCTTCCATGACCTGCGTCATGAGGCTGGGTCACGCTTGGTGGAAGCGGGGTGGCCGCTGCATTATGTTCAGGCGATGCTCGGGCACTCCAATCTAAAGCAGACCTCCATCTACCTGAATGTGCCGCTCGGCGGGCTCGAACAGGCCATGCGGAAATACGATCAGCAGCGCGCGGCTTGCAATCCCGTTGCAAGTTCAGCCGTCGCCGACCCCCGGCCCGATTGCAACACCACTGCGGCTCCTGCCGGTAACCCCCCAATCCACTGAATGTTAGGATGGCGCGCCCGGCAGGATTCGAACCTGCGACCCCCGGCTTAGAAGGCCGATGCTCTATCCACTGAGCTACGGGCGCGTGCGGAAACAGGTGAGTCCCAATTGTACAGGTTTCCGCTTCGTGGCGGCGCGGCAGGGAAGGAGAGGCTGGCTACGTCCCGGCGCCCGTCGGGCCAACATACGTCGGCGTCGGTTCCAGGCCCCGGCGATGCGCAGCCCGGGCCCGCGGCCATGAGGAACCCGCGATGCACGTGGCTGCCCGAGGGCTTGAACGGCACCGGCCGGCTTGCCCGTGCGGGCATCGGTGAGGCGCAGCAGTCCGGCGGAAGTTTCCTCGCACACCGCCTCGTAGTCGGCCGGGTCCACGATCCCGCGTTCCTCGCGCCCGCGCACGTTCAGCCGCACGTAGCCTTCCGAAAAGCTGGGGAGCGCGAACGCCTTCATTCCTGCCCAGGCGGGGTGGTACCACATCGGCGGCTGGGCCCCGAGCGGACAATCGTCCGGACAGAGCGGCACCGAGTTCATGCCCAGACGCTTCTCGATGCTGTAGTGGAAACGATCCGTCGCCATGTGCTGGCGCAGCCAGCGGGGTGACGGGATTCCGATCGTGCTTGAGGCCGTACAGCGTGGAGCGCCGCGATCGCTTCGCGTCGGGGCGCATGACGGGAGGCGGCGTCGTCGCTGGCGTGCCTTTGGCGAGACCGAATGTGCCAGGGTAGGCCAGGCGATACAGAAGCTCCGGCAGGAACACCGCTGCCGCGGCCCAGGTGGCGCCACGTAGGGCATCGCGCTCAGGCCCAGCCCCAGTTGTTTTGCTCACGTCACGGCAAGGCCGCTCACTGGGGCGGCCCACCGAGGTCCGGCAGGGTTGAAAAGTCAACGCCGCGCCCCTGGAAGAGGCTGCCGTCTCTGAGCCTGTAGTCGCTCTTGGCGCTATCCACGAACTCGCTCGAGAGTGTCAGCCATGAGGGGTAAGCGTTGCCAGCTGGATACAGGGACGCGCGCGCATCGTTCAGCACATTCCCCTCGAACACCGGGTTATGGAACCAGACGCTGAGGGTCGCGTTCCCGTAGCTCGCCTGATCGGAAAAGACGCCGTACGTGCCGTGGAACATGATGTTGTCGCGGATCGTCCAGGCGCTCACACCCTGGGTGCCGTAACCGTAGATGGCGGCGTTCGGCAGTGTGGCCCCCTCCGATACGACCGTGTTGCGTTCCACGGTGATATTGTCCGCTCCTTCGCCGGTCAGGATGAAGCGCCCGTTGCCGCCAAACCTCTCCCTGTTGAACACGAAGAGATTGTTCCGGATGGTCACGCGTTCGAGCTGCGGCCCGATCGATCTGTCGTAGGGATGTTGGTAATCGTAGCCATACATGTTGAAGCCGGTGCCGACATTCCGGACCACGTTGTTCTCAAATAGCACGTCGGTGACGCGCATGCCGTGCTTCGGCGTGAACACGATCGCCGGGCCGGGCTGTGCGGCCGCCCAGTGGTTGTCGAGACGGTTGCCGCGGACGACCACATGGCGGCCGGCCTTCAGCTCGAAGAGGTTCTTGACCTTGTACTTGGCAGCGGCCATCCACTCGAGTGGCCGGGTGATGTGGTTCCCTTCGATGAGGATGTTGTCCGGGTTCAGGCCCGCGACGGCCGGGTAGGCGCCGCCGATCATCACGACCTCGCTGCCGGCCTCCAGCCGGTTGTTCCGTATGACGAGATTGCCGTGGGCCTGCCACTGGATCACCGCCTGCGAATCCTCGCCGTAAGCGCCCCACACGCCGCGAATGTCGGAGTTGATGATCGTAACGTTATCGGCATTCGCCGCAATCCCCCGCTTCTGTCCGACGAGCGGATCGACCAGGATCAGCACCCTGTCGATGGTGAAGTCGTAGGGGATGTTGGCTTCGGTGGGATCGGTCGCATCGCCCAGTCGGATGATCTCTGAATACGCGCCGGCATTCTGGCCGAATTCCAGCCCCACGAGTCGGTACCGGTTTGCGCCGGGGGTCGTCCGGATCGCAGGCTCCGCGGTGGCAGACTGGAGTCGCGCGAGACGACCCGCGAACTCGGGGGTGATGCGGCTCCCTGCAGCGGGGAGATCACCGTTCGTGGTGATCGTGATGTAGTCGCCCGCGTTGGGCCGCAGCTTGAACGGCCCGGCGTACGTGCCGCCGGCGGCCAGCCGGATGAGCGTCCCGGGCCGTGCCGCGTCCAGCGCGGCCTGCAGGTCGCCTCCGAGCGGCACATCGATCACTGCCGTCGACGGGCTTGGCGTAGGCTCGGGCGTTGGCTCGGGCGTCGGGCCCGGTCCCGGGACCTGCTCGGCCGGGGGAGCGAAGACAGACAGGCTCGCGGGCACGTCAATGAACTTTCCGTTATGGTCCGTGACTCGCACCGTGGCCGCATACATGCCGGGGGGCAACGTCGCCGCGTCGACCGAGATGCTCACGGTGCCGGCGTTCACGCCGGTCGCGGGAGACACGGACACCCAGTCCGCGGTCGTCGTGACCCTCCACTTCAGGGAGCCCTTCCCCTCGTTCGCCACGACGACTGTCTGCGGGAGAGGGTTCAGTCCTGCCGTCGTGTCGAAGGTCAGTGTCTGGGGGCTCACGCCGAGGAGCACGCCGGGGCCTGCCCATGCGCTGGCCGGCCCGCACAGAAGGGCCGTTGCGACGAGTGCGCAGGCCAGGTACGTCGTGGTGTCGCGTGTCAGCTGCATCTCGATGCCCCCCGTGAAAGTCCCTGGCGGCGACACCAATGTGTCGGCACGCTTCGCCATGCCGCGCGCGCGGCATCGTCGTTCAGGTGCTGTGGTGAAAACTGCGCAGCGGTGCGCCCGTGCACCGTCCGCAACTCGAATGCCGTCGGGGAGGGCTCGCGAAAGAAGCGATTTCCGAGGGGATGTGGCGGAGGCGCCGAAAATCAGCGGGTGGGCGGCCGACCTGCCGCCCCTAATCTGGGGTCGGCATTACGAAAGTGAAACACCGAGCCGGGCCCGGTGGGTCACCGGGTCGCGTGCTACGGCACAATCTGGATGCCGTTGACTGGGGCCCGGAGCGTCGTGTTCCCTCCGGACACCGGCGTGGCCGTGAGCGTGAATCCCGTGGCGTTGATGGT
Organism: Acidobacteriota bacterium; assembly: GCA_030857365.1. Classification (GTDB taxonomy): domain Bacteria; phylum Acidobacteriota; class Vicinamibacteria; order Vicinamibacterales; family 2-12-FULL-66-21; genus JALZOC01. The sequence goes on along the minus strand of JALZOC010000076.1, from coordinate 3,549 downwards.
GAACTTCACGTAGTTGCCGTTCGAGTTGCTGGCCTGCGTGAAGGTCCCCGAGAAGTTCGTGCTCGCCGGATCCGTGAGCGTGATCCGGGTCGTCGTGATTCCGGGGCCGCTGATCGTGTAGGCCGCCGTCCGGGTGTAGCTGCCGTTGGCGCCATCCGCGTACACGTACACGTCGTAGGTCCGCGCCGCCAGGCCTGAGACCGTCACGGTTGTCGTCGACGTGCTGGTCGTGTCGAGATACCCCTTCATCATCCGCCTGTTGCCGGCCCCGTCCGTGATGGGCGTCATCCAGGTGCCGCTCGCCGCCCACGTCATCGTCGCGCCGGAGTCGGCGCCGTTGTCGTACATCAGGGCCAGGGGTGTGCTGCGCGCCGACCCGGTCGCGTTGTTCCAGTTCGTTTTTCCGACGACTCCCGCGGACTCCGCCGCGCCCATCAGCACCGTGTGGCTTCCGACGAAGTTGACGCCGATTCCGGTGGGGGGCGCCGTTGCCGCCCCAGGCTCCTGGGTGATCGTCAGGGTCCTGCCGCCCACGGAAATGCGCGCGGTACGGTTCGCGGCGCCGGCGTTCGCCTGCACCGCGTAAGAGACTGTGGCATCCCCCATTCCTGTACGCGGGCTGGTCGTGACCCATGACGCGTTCGACGCGGCGGTCCAGTTGCACGCGCCCGGGGCGGTGACCTGGAACGCTCCCGTCGCCGCGGCCGCGCTGTAACTCTGCGAGGATGGAGCCACCGTCACACCGCCGCAGATGCCGCCTCCCTCATCTGCGCCGATATCGTACCCGCCGCCCTGCGGCAGGGGCGTTCCGTAGAAATCTCGCGAACCGGGGTTGACGGCAGGCAGCAGCTCGAGACCCGCATCGATCAGCGGCGAACCCGGTCTGAGGCGGTAGGCATCAAGCGCACCCAACAGCGACGCATCGTCGTACGTCGAGCCGGCGCCTGGCGCGGTGAGCTGCGGGTCCTGCAGCAGTCCCGACGCCTCCTTGCCCGACGCGCTGCGCCACGCATCGAAGCTGGTGTAGGTCACTCCCGCCCAGACGGCCCTGAATGCGCCGCCGGTCGTGAAGTACACGTTCCGTTCCATGACGAAGTCGATCGCGCCGTCCAGTTGTGATGCCGGAACCGTGAGGAGGCGGGCGCCGCCGGTCGTCTGGAAGATATTGTTGCGGAAGTGGACCTCGTAGATGTCGTTGCTCGTGTAGGACGAGCTCTTGATGAAGACCCCGTACGGCGTGCCGGTGGAGGCCGGGGACAGGAACACCGTATTGTTGTAAATTTCGGTTTTGCGAATGCCTCCCCAGAGGTGAATCGCGCCGTAGCCAGTCTTGCGGGAATCATTCTGGCTGATGTTGTACCGGATGACATTGTTCGTGTGCGCGGTCGTGCCGTAGCGCATCGCGAGCAGGTAGCCGGCGCCGTCGTTGTCGTGCGAGTAGTTGTACTGGAGCACCGAATAGGACGTGTTCTGGTCGAGACCGAACCCGCCGCCGTCTTTCAGGCCTCCCGTGCGGTTATGGTGCGATTCGTTGTGCTGGATGATCACCGCGCGCGAGTCGTACGTCCAGATGCCGACCGGCCCGGAGGAATAGTTGTTCAGCCAGCCGTTGTTATAGGCGACGCTCCGCTCGATCGTGCCCCCATTGACGCCTCCGAGAAGAATTCCGTTGCCGGTTGGCACGACCGCCCCTGCAATCCCCGGGTTGCTGTGCGCTACTGAGTACCCGATATACACGTCTCTGTGCGTGTTGGGCGTCGCGGCGTAGGTGAAGACGCCGCCGCGGGCGTTGTGATGTGCGACAACCCCGGTGACCCGGACGTCGCGGTAGCCCGTCGCGGCGCCTGAGGAGCCAACGAGCACGCCGTAGCCGCCGTAGCCGCTGGCGTCGACGTTCTCCACGCGGATGTACGGAAGCAGAACGCCGTCGGTCCGATCCGAATAGAAGTGGATGCCGGTGCCCACATTCGTGGCTCCGGCTCCGACGAGCACCAGGTTCGCGATCCGGTAGCCGGCGACGTTGTAGGCGCCGATGGCGGTGCCGTCGCCCGACATGATCGTGGCGCGTCCGGATCCGTACGACGTGATGAGGATGGGCGCTGATGGCGTGCCGGGTTCGTCCGGATCGAGCGCGATGCTGCCCCAGAACACGTCCCCGCCGCGAAGCAGCACGCGGTCCCCCGGCGCGAGTCGGACCGTCCGCAGGCGGCCGATCGTGAGCCATGGCTGAGTCGCCGTGGTGCCGGCCGCGCCGTCGTGCCCGTCGGCGCTGAAGTAATAGTCGGTCGCACCGGCCGGCGCGGCGAACGCCAGAACCATGACCCAAAGCAGCAACGCACGCCTCATTTGTGCCTCCGCGGACCACCGGCGCCGTCCTGCGGCCTGTCCGTCTGACGCAGATGCAATCCGCTCACCGCTGGGCGAGCCATCATCTTCCGCCGTTGTTTACAATGTTAGTGGGTCGAAGGCGGGAGCGCAAACGTGCCCTGCGCGCTCATCACGATCGTGAACCGCGTCGTCCCCTGCGGCGTTCGCTCGAGCGCGTAGTGGAAGCCGTGGCCCGCAAGAATTTCCTGGACCAGCGTCAGTCCGATTCCCTGGCCGTTGGGCTTGGTGCTGAAGAATGGCGTGAAGAGGTTCGACAGCGCCTCCGGTGTCATTCCCGGGCCCGAGTCCTCGATCGTGAGCGTCACGAGGGCTGAGCGGGACATCAGCCGCACGGTGATTGTGCCGTCCCCCTCGATCGCCTCCATGGCATTCTTCAGGATGTTCAGGAGCGCCTGTTCCATCTGTCCGCGATCGATCGCGAGGAGAACCGACGGATCGTCGAGCTCCCACCGCCACGTGATTCCCGCGCTGTCCGTCCGGGCACTGAGCAGCCGCACGACGTTCTCGAGCACCGCGACGAGATCGCACGGGCGGGGGAGCGGCGGCGGCAGCCGGAATACGTCGGCAAATCGGCGCATGAAGCTGCTGAGCTGGTCGATGACGATGCCTATCTTCTGGGTCGATGAGAAAAGTGGCATTGAGGCCCTCGATTCGGACCCAGCCCGGGTCGCCCTGCGGCCGGGCCTGCCCGAGCGCCAAACGCACGGGTGAGCGTAACATCAGCGGCGTAATGAAATTGATCACCGGCCGTCACTCACTTCGACAAACATCGCGGCGCGTGAGTCGGTGGAGTCGCGTCGCGGTCCCCGTGCAGGTAGGCGCGCTCGGTGCCTCTTCACGTGAGTACCGGTCGGCGCAGCTGCCGCATCATCACGCCGGTACCGTACGTCGATGGCGTGACAGCAGGCCGCCTTGGCCACGGTGAGGGGCTCCGGATTTTTCGGATCCAATCCTGGCTGGGCGAGTGCTGCGGAATAGTCCGGCCCGTCGGGCCAGGAGGCATGCCGTGAAGAAGAAGCGGTTCTCGGTCGGGCAAATCACCGCGGTGCTGCAGCAAGTCGAGGGCGGCGTTGCAGTCGGGGACGTATGTCGGCAGGTCGGGATCTCGGAGCAGACGTACTACCGCTGGAAGAAGGTCTACGGCGGGATGCCGCCCAGCGA
>JALZOC010000595.1 GCA_030857365.1 Acidobacteriota bacterium | reverse complement strand
TCACCGCGCTGGTTCGACCGGTCTCCGGCTTGCCTGTTCCAGTCAAACGCCCGACCACGAGATCCATGTCAGCGCGTGCCTCTAAGAGACTGACACCCGGTTTCAAACGCCCGAGCACGAACAGAATGCCCAGGTCGCGCGCCTCGAGCATGTCGTATCCGGCCCCGACAGAAAGACGGCCGAGCGTCGGTGCAATCGGCAGCCAGAACGCCGTCCCCCGCGGGTAGTCGAATTCGGGCGGCATCACACCAACGATCGTGACGGCCGACATGCCGCCGCCGTCGTCGATCAGCGCGGTGGCGCCGATCACGCCTGGGTCGGACCGGAAGTGATTGCGCCACGCCGAGTCGCTCACGACGGCGACGCCGGGGCCCGACCGAATGTCGTCAGCCCTCGTCAGCCCGCGCCCGAGCGCCGGCCGGACACCCAGCACATCGAAGAACGATCCTGAAACGGCGGCGAAAGAAAGGACGACCGGTCCATCCTTTTGCAGGAGGCGCAGCGGCCAGTTGATCGAGCCGGTCGCCGCGAGCTGAGTGAAGGAGGCATTCTGCGACTCCCAATCCCTGAAGTCTCGGTATGACACTTCCCACACTGCGGTTGCCTGCTGTTCGGCGCGCTCCCACATGATGACCAGGGACTGCTGGTTCTCGACAGGAAGCGGCCGAAGCAGTACGGCGTACGCGACTGCGAAGATGGCGATATTCGCGCCGAGGCCGAGGGCCATAATTCCCGCCGCTGGAATCGCCACCGAGGCGTCTCGGCGAAAGAACCGTAGGGCGTGCATCACGCCCTCGCGGAGAAGTGACATTGCAGGACCTCTCAGATGACAATGACATCGCGAGTGCCGGAGGTCAACCGAACTGGATCCGGTAGCCAAATAAGAATCGAACCCGCGAGGGGAACGACATGTTGAGCCCCGACGCCGTGGTGAACCAAGTGCGCGCTGAGCGAGTCTGCAACCGCCGAGGTCTGGACGAAGCGCCCGATCAACTCCTGCGTCACGGCTGACACGTCGCCGCCAAGGTCGGCCACAATCTGCGCCTCGCGTTCGCGCAGTGGCTGCGCCTGTTCAGCGAACAGGCGGGCAATCGTTCGTGAGGATCGAGCGCCGTGTTTCAGGCTCACGGTATGTCCTGCCGCGAAGCGTCCGTTGGCCTGCCTCTGCGCCGTTGGCGCTGCGGATTCGCACGTTGTTTCGCACAGTGGCTCAGCCAAATGCGTCGAAAGTGCGTTTTTCTTACTGTTTTCCGCCATTGCCTCCACCGCGCACAAGCCTGACGGGGCTAACGCGCTATCTCCTTGCGTCTGCCAATCGGTCATGCTGGAAGCGCGAATCGGGTGAATCTCTCGCCCGCCCTACTCGCCCGCAGGGGTTTCTCGGGTGGCGGCGCATTCATCGACGACCTGCGTAGAATGGGCACCCCATGCGATGGCTTTCGATCCTGCGTGACAGTGCTTGGCCCGAAGTTCTGAAAACGTGGCCGTTCTTCCTGTTTCTTACCGTCCCGAGCGCGTCGTGGTGGATTGCGGGGTATGCGGCGCACCATTGGGGTGGAACCGCGTCCGGTGGAACGGAGGTGCGGCATGTTGTTTACTTCGGCACGCTGCTGGAGCTGTCTGTGTTGTTGCTGGTTGCGGTGGGGCTTGTCCACTTGGGGCGGCAGTTCAAGCGCACACCCGTCATTACCGCGATGCTTGGGCGCGTCGTGACGATTTGGCACAGCGCGTTCAACCGGGATAAGAACATCGCACTTTCGGGTGTCGCAAGCGTCGGGACGCTCGGATCTCTCGCGGTGTTGAGCCACGGCACGGTGCGAGGCACGACGAAACAACGGCTCGATGCTCTCGAACGGGACGTAACGGATCTGCGCAAGCAGCGCGCTGAATTCGACCGGACGGTGGAAGGCAAGTTTTCCGAGCTGCGCAGTGAGTTGTCGGCAGAAACACAGGAGCGAATCGCCGCGCACGCCGAAATCAAGCGTGAACTCGGCACCGTCGCGGTCGATATCCACTACTTGGATCTCATCGGCCTGTGGTGGCTGGTGATCGGCACCGTAGCAACTTGCGTCCCGGATGAACTGGTGCGGCTCGGGCAGATGGTCTTCTAGCCTCAGGAAAACGCAGGTGTTTTTACGTGTGCTACCTACTTAGGTTGCCTGAGGTGCGTATTCCGGCCATCGTGATCGCTCAGTCCGGTCATCATGATCGCGGATTCCGGGCAGGCTGATCACTCCTCGGAGCGAAGCGACGCGGTGGTCAGCGCATGAAGGGCTCTCCTCCGCCCGCTTCTGCATCGGCGGAGCCCTGCACCACCTGAGCCGTGGACCCTCGCTAGGCGGAAAAAACGGGGCGTTCCCTGCGCCTTCGGCAACTAGCATCAGCCGCCGCCGCGCTCAGACCGATCCGTAGAACGGACTCCCGCGCTGGTAGAGGGGAGAGTCATTTCGCTTCCCGCCAGGCCCCTGGCAATGGCGCAGCGCCGGCGTAGTCGAGGCCGCCACGATTACAGAGACGCCCGTGATTGGCAGCGAGCACCTTATCGAGATTGGCGGGGTCGACGTCCGTCCGAGGCAAGACGCCTCGCATGTGCGTGAACCGGTGGGCGGTCAGTCTTGACGGAGCGCGATGACGGGATCGACGGTTGCCGCTTGGCGAGCCGGCAGGTAACTGGCGGCGGCGACGATCCCGGCAACCACCACGCCCGCGATCGCCAAGGACGCGACGTCTCCGGCGGTCACGCCGAAGAGCATGGCGGCGACGGTCTGGCCAGCCAGAACGATGAGCAGGGCGCCCCCGACCAATCCAACGCCCAGGACCGCGGCGGATTCCCACATCACGGACGCCACCACGTCCCGGCTCCTGGCGCCAAGTGCGAGGCGAATGCCGATATCCTTCTTCCGCTGCGTCACG
>JALZOC010000594.1 GCA_030857365.1 Acidobacteriota bacterium | reverse complement strand
CTCCAGAAGCTGGCGCAGCTCACACAACAGAAAGATTCACATGCACACACGCGAAATAGCACTCGGCGGCAAGACCATTTCCATAGAAACCGGCCGGCTCGCGAAGCAGGCCGACGGCTCCGTCGTCGTCCGGGCGGGCGACACGATGGTGCTCGTCACCGCCTGCGCGGACGCCAACCCGCGGGAAGGCGTCGACTTCCTGCCCCTCACCTGCGACTACAAGGAAAACGCGTACGCGTCGGGACGGATTCCGGGCGGATTCTTCAAGCGCGAAGGCAAGCCGCCCGAGAAGGAAGTGCTCACGAGCCGGCTGATCGATCGCCCGATCCGTCCGCTGTTCCCGTCCGGGTGGCGCAACGAGTCGCAGATCATCGCCCTCGTGCTCTCGGCCGACTCGGAGAACGATTCGGACGTGCTCTCGATCACCGGCGCGTCGGCGGCGCTGGCGCTCTCGAGCATCCCCCAGACGCGGACGATCGCCGGGGTGCGCGTCGGCCATGTGGACGGCAGCTTCGTGATCAACCCGACCTTCGAGCAGCGCCGGCGCAGCACGCTCGACCTCATCGTTGCCGGCAGCAAGGACGGCATCGTGATGGTGGAGGCGGGCGCGAAGGAAGTGCCGGAAGCCCAGATGGTGGAGGCGCTCGAGCGCGCGCACGCGGCGATCAAGGACATCGTGGCGGGCATCGACCAGCTGGCGGCCCAGGCGGGCAAGACGAAGCGCCCCGCCGCGGAGAAGAAACAGGTGCCGGCGGACCTCGTCGCCGAGGTCGAGGGCAAGGTGCTCAGGCCGCTCAGCGACGCCATGCGCCTCAAGGACAAGCTCGAGAACTACGCGACGGTCGACCGGGTCATCAGCGACTTCGTCGCGGGTCTGCCCGACGACGACGCGGAGCGCAAGGCGCAATCCAAGAGCATCGCGAAGGGGCTCAAGGAGAAGATCCTGCGCGACGAGATTCTCGAGCGAGGCCAGCGGCTGGACGGCCGGAGGTTCGACGAGATCCGCAAGATCACGATTGACGTGGGCGTTCTCCCCCGAACGCACGGCTCCTGCCTGTTCACGCGCGGCGAGACCCAGGCGCTCGTCACGGCGACGCTCGGCACGGCCGACGACCAGCAGAAGGTCGAGATGGTCGACGGCGAGACCTGGAAGCGCTTCATGCTCCACTACAATTTCCCCCCCTTCTCGGTAGGCGAGGTGAAGTTCCTGCGCGGACCGGGGCGGCGCGAAATCGGCCACGGCGCGCTCGCCGAGCGCTCGCTCCTCCCGATGATGCCGGCCGAGGAAAGCTTTCCCTACACCGTGCGCCTCGTCTCGGAGATCCTCGAATCCAACGGGTCGTCCTCGATGGCCTCGGTGTGCGGCGGGTCGCTCGCCATGATGGACGCGGGCGTGCCGCTCAGGAAGCCGGTTGCGGGCGTCGCCATGGGCCTCGTGATGAACGAGGACACCGGCAAGTACGCGATCCTTTCGGATATCGCCGGGGCCGAGGATCACTACGGCGACATGGACTTCAAGGTCACCGGGACCTCCGAGGGCATCACGGCCCTGCAGATGGACATCAAGGTCGCGGGCATCACGACCGACATCATGCGCAAGGCGCTCGAGCAGGCGCGCCAGGGCCGCATGCACATCCTCGGCAAGATGCAGGACACGCTGGCCGCGTCGCGATCGGACGTTTCCCTGCACGCGCCCCGCATCGTGACCATCCGGATCCCCGTCGACAAGATCCGGGACGTCATCGGACCGGGCGGCAAGATGATCCGCAGCATCATCGAGCGGACCGGCGTGAAAATCGACGTCGAGGACGACGGCCGCGTGAACGTGGCATCGGCGGACGAGGCGTCGGCGCAGAAGGCGATCGGCATCATCCAGGAGCTGACCGCGACGCCGGAACTCAACAAGACGTATGCCGGCAAGGTGCAGCGCATCACGGATTTCGGCGCGTTCGTCGAGATCATGCCCGGGCTCGACGGCCTGCTGCACGTCTCCGAGATCGCGCACTATCGAGTGAAGGACGTCCGCGACGAGCTCAAGGAAGGGGAACAGGTGATGGTCAAGGTGATCAACATCGACCCCTCGGGGAAGATCCGGCTGAGCCGGAAGGCACTCCTGCAGCCGGAAGAGAGCCAGGCGAAGACGGAAACCACGGGCCGGGGCTAAACCGCTTCGGGGCCCAGATCGTTGCCAGGGCGGGGGAACAACCATTTCCGCCGCCCTGGCGTCTGTACCGACGGGGGTTCAATGACTCAACTATGGCGCCACGGCGTCGTCGCCTCGGCCTGTGTGGCGGTCGTTCTCCTTGCCGGCCGTTTCGTGCACGACCCCGCGGTGCGCGCGCAGGGTGGCGCGCGGGAGTTCACCGTCACGGCGGACCAGTTCGCCTTCGCGCCCGTTCGCATCGAGGTGCAGAAGGACGACCTGGTGAAGATCACCTTCACCGCCCGCGACATTGCGCATAGCTTCACCCTCGACAATTACCGGATTGCGAAGCGCGCGGCCGCCGGCCAGCGCGTGACGTTCGAATTCCGCGCCGATCAAGCCGGCACACACCGGTTCTACTGCAACCTCACGCAGGACGACCGGTGCCGCAGGATGGAAGGGCAGCTCGTCGTGCGGTGACCGACGTGGCACGTGCTCCGTGGCGCGTGCAATGTGCCACGTGCAGCTTGTCAGGGTGCGACGTGCCGCAGCTCTACGTCTCCGCAACGTACCGCCTGGCGGCTTCGATCCGGTGCGAAACCGGGGGATGGGTGTGGAACAGCCACATCACCGCGCGGCCGGGATCTTCTTCCGCGAGGTTCTGCGCGGCCAGCCGCTTCATGGCCGAGATGAACGCGGCCGGCTGCCCGGTCAACTCCAGCGCGTAGCGGTCGGCTCGCCGTTCGGTGCGACGCGACAGCGCGTGCACCAGCG
>JALZOC010000593.1 GCA_030857365.1 Acidobacteriota bacterium | reverse complement strand
CTGCCTTCAATGCTCCTCGAGCACGCCGTCGCCGTCCCGCCCCGACAGCAGGTACAGCACGGCCATCCGGACCGCGACGCCATTCGCCACCTGTTCGAGGATTACCGAGAACGGGCCGTCCGCCACGTCGGAATCGATCTCCACCCCGCGGTTCATCGGCCCCGGATGCATGACAATCGCATCCGGCGCCGCACGGCGCATGCGCTCGGGCGTGAGGCCGAAGAGGGAGAAGTACTCCCGCACCGACGGAATGAAGTGTCCGTGCATCCGCTCGTGCTGGATCCGGAGCATCATCACGACATCGGCGCCCTCGACCGCCTCCGCGACCGACGTCGTGGCGCGCACGCCGAACCGGGCGACGCCGGCGGGCATCAGGGTCGCGGGGCCGCAGGCCCACACCTCCGCGCCCATGGTATTGAGCAGCAGCACATTCGACCGAAGCACGCGACTGTGGAGCAGATCCCCGACGATGGCCACCTTCAATCCGGCGAGCCGCCCCTTGTGCTCGCGGATCGTGAAGGCATCGAGCAGCGCCTGCGTCGGGTGTTCGTGCATCCCGTCCCCGGCATTGATGATCGCCGACCGGCACGTTCTCGCGAGAAGATGCGGGGCGCCGGAGGAGGCATGGCGCATGACGATCATGTCTGGCGCCATCGCCTCGAGGTTGCGCACGGTATCGATGAGGCTCTCCCCCTTGGTCACGCTCGACGTGGCGGTCGCGATGCTCAGGGTGTCCGCGCTGAGGCGCTTCTCGGCAATCTCGAAGGAGGTCCGTGTTCGCGTGCTCGGCTCGAAGAACAGGTTCACCACCGTCCGGCCGCGGAGCGTCGGCACTTTCTTGATGGCCCGCCGGCCGATCTCCTTCATGGCGACCGCGGTGTCGAGAATGAGGGTGATCTCCCCGGCCTCCAGACCGGCAATCCCGAGGAGATGGCGCGAGGTGAGCGTGGCGGCGGCCGGGGCCCCGGTGGTGCTCATGGGCCCTCCTCGAGCACCACTTCGTCGGCGCCGTCTATCTCCTGCAGCCGCACCTGGATGCTCTGCTTGAGCGAGGTGGGCAGATTCTTCCCGACGTAATCGGCCTTGATGGGGAGCTCGCGGTGGCCGCGATCGACGAGCACGATGAGCTGAATCGCCCGCGGCCGGCCGAAATCGATGAGCGCGTCGAGCGCCGCCCGGATCGTCCGCCCGGTATACAGCACGTCGTCGACGAGCAGGATCTTCCGGTCGTCGATCGAGAACGGGATTTCCGTGCGGCGGACGACCGGCTGCGGTCCCACGGCATGGCGCATCAGGTCGTCGCGGTACAGCGTGATGTCGAGCGCGCCGGTCGGCACGTCATCTCCGTTGATGTCGTGCAGCGCACGCGCCAGACGGCGCGCCAGCGGAACGCCGCGCGTGCGAATCCCGACGAGCGCGATCTCGTCGAGCCCGCGGTTGCGCTCCAGAATCTCGTGCGCGATGCGCGTCAGCGCCCGGGACATGCGATCACCGTCCATTACGAGCGGCACGCGTGCCCCTCGAGGCGGTCATGGGTTCGCGGGGGACGTGCAGGCCCGGGCGGACGCCGGGATACGACTGGACAGAAGAAGGTCACGGCCATCACCTCTTGGCGTCCTCCCGGGACACCGTTAAAGAGAGTTGCGCGGATCCTACCACACGGGGGGTCTGCAGGGTTCTGCGAGGGTCTCCACGGTTCCGCGGGGTTCAGCGATAGCTCGGGATGAAGACGAGTGGCCGCTCCGCGGTGTAGGCCCTGGTGAACAGGTCGGCGCGGGCGAAGCCGTCCATGTCGCGCGCGACGGGGAGGCCGAGGAAGTACAGCAGGGTGGGGGCCACGTCGACGATGGAGCCCCGGGGCGGCCGGCCGGGCTGTACCGAGGCCCCGTAGGCGAGCAGGAACCCGTCCGGCGCGCGCTCGTGAGTGCCGCTGAAGTCCGCATCGCCGAGCAGCCGTGCGATGGTCCGCTTCACCGGGTCGAGAGGCTGCATCCCGAAGCCGGAGACGACGAACAGCAGATCACCGGGTCTCATGGCCACCGCCCAGGCATTCAGCTCCGCATCGACGAAGGCGTAATACCCGTCCGTCGCCTGCAGTTGCCGGCGGCGCTCATCATCGGAGATGGCGCTGAAGGAGCGCGGCTGGGTCGCGCTCAGATAATGGTGGCCGACCGTGTCGAGCCCCTCGTAGCGGAGCGCTGCGAACCGGGGCGGCCTCGTGGCGCTCAGCTCCCGCAGGGCGGCTCCGTATCTTCGATCCCGCCGAATCGCGGAGCCCTCCGGGGCGTCGGCCGGAGGCAGGTCGGCGGCGAGCGCCGCGGCGGGGGGGCCCTCGAAGATGGTGTCGACCACCGGCAGGATGGCGGGCGGGAATGCGGCACGGTCGAACTCCGTCACCGATTCAGTGAGCTGATGAAAACGATCGCTGACGATGAACCCGTTGACGGCGTTTGCGGGGTACGTCAACGGCCAGCGCACCACCCCGACGTCGATGCCGGCCCCGGAGATGATGGACCACAGCGGACGTGCTCGCCACGCCGTCGAGGCGTTCGGCTCATTCCGCACGAAGCCGAGGCGGACGAGCGCGTGGGAGAAGCAGTGGTCCGGCAGCAGATCGACCGCGCGGGCGCCCCCCCGCGCGCCATAGGATCCCGCGGACCTCACGCCATTCTTCGCCGGGTACATCCCCGTGGCGACGGCAGCCCAGACGGCGTCCGGCTGGGTCGGGCGGATCGTCGCGAGGTCCATGAGCGCGCCCCTGTCGATCACCCGCCCGAACCCGGGGAGTCGTCCTTCGGCGACCCGCGGGAGAATGTAGTCGAGAGAGGCGCCGTCGAGGAGCAGCATGAAGATCCGGCCCGGGGAGGTCTCCGCTGGCACGTGCTCAGCGAAGCGCCCGGGTGCGATGTGCGGCGGCGGGT
>JALZOC010000075.1 GCA_030857365.1 Acidobacteriota bacterium | reverse complement strand
CCGCGGCAGGGTCCCTGCCCGGCATTCACAAGCCAGGCGTGACCAACGGTGTTACGGTGGGAACTTCTGTCGTTACCATCGCGGGTTGGAGGCGTTGCCTGCATCGGACAGACATCGGAGGATGAGCAATGGATCAGGCCGATGCGGCCCTCGTCGGGCGTGCGCGCGACGCCGCGGCGCGGGGCGACTGGCGGCAGGCGCACGACCTGTTCACGCAGGCGGATGCGCTCGGCACCCTCGGCGTCGGCGAGCTGGCGCTGCTCGCGGATGCGGCGTATGCGGCAGGTCATCTCGATGCGTCCATCGAGACCTGGGAACGGGTGCACGCAGCGGGCGTGCGGGTCGGCGACAACCTGGCGGCCGCGGGGGCGGCGGTTCGCGTGGCCAGGCACCTGCTGTTCGATACGGCCCTCCTGGCGCCGGTTCGCGGCTGGCTCACGCGCGCTGAGCGGCTCCTGGAGGGGCACGACGACACGGCCGTCCACGCGTGGCTTGCCGTGGTCCGGAATTACGAGCGACTGCTCTCGGGCGACTTCGAGGGGGCCCGGCGATGGGCCCGGCGCGCCATCGACGTGGGTGCGGTTCACGATCCCGCCGCGGCCGCCATCGGCCGCGTGGCCGAGGCGCGCAGCCTGATCCTGCAGGGCGACGTGACGGAGGGGCTTCTCCTCCTCAACGAGGCGGCGCTGGCGACGGTGACGGGCGAGCTCGATCCGCTTTCGACAGGGGTCGTGTATTGCGAGCTGGTGTGCGCCTTCCAGGCGCTCGCCCTGTACGACCTTGCCGACGAATGGACCCAGGCGATGGAGCGGTGGCACCATGGGCAGCCCGTCGGCAGTCTTCACGGGCGCTGCCGCGTCCACAGGGCCGAGATCCTCCGGCTGCGAGGCTCGTGCGCCGAGGCGGAGGAGCAGGCCCTCCTGGCCTGCGAGGAGCTGCGACCGTACTTGCGACGGGAGCTCGGGTGGCCGCTGACCGAGCTTGGCCGCATTCGATTCCGCAGGGGCGATCTTCCCGGCGCGGAGCAGGCGTTCCTCGCGGCTCACCAGGCGGGCTGGGATCCCCAGCCAGGTCTGGCGCTGGTGCACCTGGCGAGAGGCGAGGTCGCCCTGGCGGCCACATCGATCCGCGAAGCGCTCGAACATCCCCTGAACGTGCCTTCGAAGGAATGGCCGCCGAACACGGAGCTCCGACGCGCACCGCTCCTCGAGGCGCAGGTGGAGATTGAGCTCGCGGCGGACGAAATCGAGCGCGCGCGGTCGGCAGCCGACGAGCTCGAACGCGTGGCGGCTGTGTTCCAGAGCCGGGCGCTCTCCGCCGGCGCGGCGCTTGCCCGTGGACGCGTCCGGCTCGCCGACGCCGACGCCGCCGGGGCGGGGCGTGACTTCCAGATGGCGGCGCAGACATGGAACGAGATCGGCGCTCCCTACGAGACGGCAGTCGCCCGCATGGGGGTTGCCCAGGCGCTCCGCGGCGAGGGGAAGGAAGCGCGCGCGCTCCTCGAATTCCGCGCGGCGGGCGCAGAGTTCGAGCGGATCGGCGCAAGCCTCCAGGCCTCCCGGGCCGCGCACGCGTGCGGGAATCCCGACGCCGGCACCATCGGAGCGACCCGCGACATCCGCGGCCCCAGTCTGCGGGTTCAGCCGGATCTCGCGAAGGTGGAGGCGCCTCCGAACGACCGCGTGTTCCGGCGCGAGGGGGACTACTGGTCGATCGTGTTCGAGGGACACACCGCGCGGGTTCGCGATTCGAAGGGACTGCGATACCTCGCCCGGCTGCTGGCCGATCCGGGTCGTGAGTTCCACGTCCTGCACCTCGTCGCCCTCGAGAGGGACGCACTCGATCCGGCGAGCGCGACGATGGAGGCAGCCCCCGGATCAGCGCTATCGGGCGATGCGGGGGAGCTGCTCGATCAGCGCGCCAGAGCGGCGTACCGCCGTCGGCTGGCGGAGATCGACGAGGACCTCGAGGAAGCGCGGGTCACCGGGAATCTCCAGCGGGAGGCGCAGGCCGAGGCTGAACGGGACTGCGTCGTACGGGAGCTGGCCCGTGCAGTCGGGCTCGGCGGACGGGAACGCCGGGTCGGCTCCGCAGCCGAACGCGCCAGGAGCGCGGTCACCCGGGCGGTTCGGCAGGCCATGACCCGGATTCGCGGTCATCACCCGGCCCTCGCTACCCACTTCGATCGTGCCGTTCGCACCGGCACATACTGCGCCTACCTGCCAGATTCCCGAATGCCGGCGGCGTGGAATCCTTGACGATCCGGGCGCGCCGCGATCAGTGGCACCGGCAGGCGCAGCCGCTCGACGTGCGGGAGCTGCGCGCACCGGATCTCGCCACGGCGGCGTTGCGTATCTTCCAGGGAGCAGGAACAGAGCTCGAACTCGAGCTCCGTAGGCGTGTCAATCGGCCGTTGGCGCGCGGCGCGGCACGGAAAGTGCTGGGCTGATCGCTGCCGCACATCGCGAGAATCCGTGCGGCGTACATCAACAAGGAGACCGACGATGGGCATTTTCGACAAGCTCAAGGGCAATAAAGCGGAGAAGCCGCGGGCGGACTTTTCAAACGTGCAGTCGGGGAGCTCATCGACAGCCAGCGAGCCAGCCATCCCGCCGGCGGACCTGAGCCGCACTACCGGCACGACAGGACAGGAGCAAACTTACACGGTTGTCGCGGGCGACAGCCTCTCGAAGATCGCCAAGCGGTTCTACGGTGATGCCAGCCTGTGGCCCCGACTTCACGAGGCCAACCGCGATCAGATCACCAATCCCGACCTGATCCACCCGGGTCAGCGGCTGAAAATTCCGCAGGCATAGGGAGCAGCACAATGATGACCAGGCAGTCAGGAAGAACACAGCTTTCGGCCATAGTCGCGCTTTTTCTGGTGACCGCCGCGTGCGGAGGCAGTCGCGAGGCCGGCGCCCCGGCCACGACGGCAGTGCGCGTAACCGACGTGGGCCTGGGACGCTCCGTCGGGGGAGACAAGGGGATCACCGATCGGACCGACACCTTCCGCCCGAACGACACCATCTATGCGTCTGTGGCGACTGAAGGCTCTGCTTCCAGCGCGACACTGCGCGCCCGGTGGACATTCGAGGATGGGCAGGTGGTCGACGAATCAACCCGCACGATCGTACCGAACAATCGGGAGCGCACCGAGTTCCATATCTCGAAGCCGAATGCCTGGCCCTCCGGGAAGTACAAGCTGGAGGTCTTTCTCGACAATCAGTCGGTCGAGACCAAGGACTTCGAAGTACGAGGGAGCTAGTCACGGCCGGGGCGCCGCTCGGCCTCGAACGGCGCCTCCTCGGCCCCCTTTCCCCTTCGAGGCCGAGGCGACGGCAGCGCGTCCTTCGTTTCACTCTCCCCGTTGACCCACCCTTCATTGATCTCGCGCGTGGAGCTGGGCGGCCAGGAAGTCGACGACCCGCTCGAAGGGATCGAACCCGAACGCGGCCGCGACGGATGGGCGGAGGTTGGAGTTCGCGTTGATGTCGTAGAACACGCGGCGGCCGTCATAGGCGTCGAGGTATTCGACGGCCCCGACGTCGAGTTTCGCGGCACGCACGATCCGCCGCGCAGTCTCGACGGCGTCGCGGGGCACATCCGGAAACGGGTAGAACTCGACGGGCGGCGCGTCGACCTCCGCCTCACCCGCCGGCACCTCGCACGCGCCGGTGCCCTCGTCCGGGTTGCACACCGGCGAGGGGCACAAGTTGAACCGCCCGTGGGTGACGACGCGCATCGCGTACAGCAGCTCGCCGCCGACGAACTCCAGCCGGACGATGCCTCGGTCCGGATCGTGCGGCAGGTACTCCTGCAGCAGGAACAGATTGTCGGGCAGCCACAGGCCAGGTTCGCCTGCAAAGAGCGCTTCCACCTGCTCCAGCGAGTCGACGACCTGAATGCGCGCGCCACTGCCTCCCTGGTCCGGCTTCAGAAGCGCGGGCCAGCGGATCTCAGACTCGTACCTGCGCAGCGCAGCGGGATCGTTGAACGTGATGGATCGCGGGCAATCGATGTCGAGTGTGCGCAGCAGCGTCGCCTGTGCGCTCTTGCTCAACTCGAGCGCGAAGACGCTCGCTCCATTCAAGACCCGCGCGCCGAGGAGCTCGAGCGACCGCATGTACGCGAGCGCGAGCGGCACGGCTCGCGTGTGGCCGCGAATATACGCGCTCGGGCTTGCTTGATTGAAGTAGAGCGCGGCGCGCGGCGGGTCGGCATCCCCGAACGCGGCGCGCGTCACGTCGAAGGGTTCGAATGACAGTCCGCGCCGCGTGAGCGCCGCGAACAGCGGCTTCTGCCACTCGGGATGCTCGTGAAGGACGATGAGATCGGGCGTGGAGGCCATCTCCCTGGTGATTCTACCGTGGCAACCGATCCCCGTCAGCGGCCGTCTAAAGCACCCAATGTGGCTCCAGTTCGTCAACGGCCAGTGGATCACCGGCAACGGCAGCTACCAGACCAGCCAGCGCGGGCTGCTCCTCAAGACGTCCTACCTGCACAGGTTCTGAACCGCGTCAGGGGCACGCTCGTCCGCACACACCCGGGAGGGACGTCCAGGCGAGGAGACCTTCCATGCGAGTATGCTGACGCCGACCCGCTCCTGACCGTCGGATGGATCCCATCCGACGCTCCGCGGGCAGCAGACGACGGAGGTGTGATGGAAGGTGTGATCATGCGGTGGCTCAACGCCAAGGGGTTCGGATTCATCAAGCCGGATGGTGGCGGGCCTGACGTCTTCGTCCACGAGGACGCGGTGCTCGGCGACGAGATGCCGGGACAAGGGGATCGCGTGCGATTCGACATCGAGGCCAATGCGAAGGGACCGCGGGCCGTGAACGTCGAGCCGATCGGCCGGTCGGAGGACCCTGACGGTGAATAGCGGCGCGGTTGGGCCGATGCACCAGGGCAACGCGTGAGGCAACCATGAGCTGGCCGGTCGGGCACACAGTCGATGCGCGAGGCGCGCGACGTCCCGCGCGCGTCACGCTCAGGGGACGCAGCGCGAGCATCACGCCGCTCGATCCCACGCTTCACGCCGACGACCTGTTCGATGCGTTGCGCGATGCGGATCACCTCTGGACGTATCTGGCCTCGGGTCCGTGCCCGGATGGCGCGGCATTTCGCCGCTACATCGCGGACAGCGCGGCTTCCGAGGACCCTTTGTTCTTTGCGATCCCCGACAACGGGTCGACCCGCGCCCTCGGGCACGCGGCCCTTCTCAGGATCGAACCGCAGCATCGGGCGATCGAGGTCGGCCACATCCTCTACAGTCCGTCTCTGCAGCGAACGTGCGGGGCGACGGAGGCCATGGCGCTCCTCGCCCGGCACGTGTTCGAGGACCTCGGATACCGGCGTTACGAATGGAAATGCAATCCGCTGAATGCTGCGTCGCGCGCCGCCGCGCTGCGCCTGGGCTTCACCTTCGAAGGCGTATTCCGGCAGCACATGATCGTCAAGGGACGCAACCGCGACACTGCGTGGTTCTCGATGCTCGACACCGAATGGCCCGAGAGACGACGTGAGTTCGACAGGTGGCTTTCTCCAGACAACTTCGATGAGCACGGCAGGCAGCGCTCGCCGCTGCGTCAGGGCGTGCCCCGCGCACCTGGCCAGCCGGCGTGAGTGTCAGTGTCGGCCGAAGAGACATCAGTCCTCGTGGCCAACGTCAAAGGAACGGTGTCCAAGTCTCCGGTGCACATCGTCATCATCGGACTCGTCATGGTGACCCTGGGCGCGATGTCAGGGGGCTGCGCCGCGGCAAAGTTGCAGCGTGCCGAGCAGCTGGCGCTGCTGCGCGCCGACGAGCTGGTACTTCAAGGCTGCCATGCCTGTCTGACCGAGGCACGCGAGCTCTACCGGCAGGCGTTCACCCGCCGGCGATCCCCCGCCCTCGTCCAGCGGCTGTTCGAAGCGGATCTGCTGATCGGCCTGCGCGAAAAGGAACTGGCACTCGATTGGACGGCCTCCTTCGTTCGCGCGCGCGGTCTGGCGGCGGACCTTCCGCCGGCCTTCGACGCTGACCGGTATCTTCGACTCGCCGAGGCTGTCCTGCCCGACGCCATCGGTACGCCCAGGCACGAACGGAATGCGTTGCTGGCCACGCAGATTCTCCGGGCTGAACAGCTGAAGGAGGAGCTCTCGTGGCTGGAGACCGGCGCCCTCGGCTCCGCTGTTCGCCGATACCTCGCCCTGGCTCTCGAGTGCAGCTACGGCGAGAGGTCGCGATCGCGGCAATCTCCGGCCGGCCTGCCTGCTCCGGAGCCGCAGGCCGATCTCCCCGGGCTGCTGCTGTATCGCACCGCCGTCTGCAGACCCACAGCTGCCGAGTGGCTCGACCGTCTGAGATCCGAAGTGCCGCGATTCGCTGAGGCCGCGCTCGTGCAGGGGAGGGTGGCGCTCCGGACTGTGCAGCAGGACGGCGGGAGTAAGGCCCGGGAGTTCCTGCAGGAGGCTTATTCAGCCTTTCCGCTCTCCCCGGCCGTCACGTACATGAACGGCAGCCTGAACCAGCTGGCGGGCGACTGCAGGACGGCACTTCGGTTCTACGACGAGACGCTCGCCCGGAAATCGTCGCACGAAGATGCGCTGCTCGGCCGGACCGCGTGCCTGAGCGTTTTGAAGGAGCCGGATGCCGCGATCGCGACGGCGACTCGTCTGATCGACATGCGCGCGTACAACCAGGGCACCGCGTTCTATTGGCGGGCGTGGAACCACCACCAGCGCGCCGAGCTTTCCCTGGCGCGCGCGGACGCGAATCGCGCCAAGACGCTGCAGTACAACTCACCGGTCCTCACGCTTGCGGGCATAATCGAGCACGATCAGGGGGATCTGTCTCCGGCGGAGACCGATTTGGCGGTCGCGAAGGACCTGGACTCGTCCAACTGCACGCCACGATGGTACCTGGCGCTCGTCGCATTGAAACGCGAGGTATGGGCGCAGGCTGGCTCACGCTTCGCGAGTGCGATGGAATGCTATACGTCGAACGCGGCCGATGCGGAGCGCCGCATGCAGGCCATGGCGGTGCGCGAGGACGTCGATCCGCAATGGCGGGCCACGCAGCTCGCCGGCTTCGAAGCCGCCATCAGGGAGGACCGCAGCCAGGAGAGCGCGTCCGCCTACAACGCCGCGGTGAACTTCCTCCGGGCCGGCGATCGCGCCAACGCCGTCACGCACGCCGAGCTGGCCGCCCGCGATCCTCAGCGCCGTCCCAAGGTCGAGGAGCTCAGAAAGCTGCTGACCCCGTCCCTGCCATGACGGCCGGCAGAGCATCCGTACCGAACATCATCCTCATTTCACGACATGCAACGTCAGATCAATCTTCGTCACCTCCCCGCTCATTGGGTCGGTGGCGGTCGCGTACTGAGCGCTGTGGCCATCGTTGAGCAGGATGTTGAATGTGGAATGGAAGGATCGAAAGGACGGGTGCGCGGCTCCGGCGTCTCCCGTATCTTCGCGACGTCGCGATTCAGGAATGTCACCGATGAGTCATTGACGGACACGGCGAGCTTGTAGAGCCCGTTAGCCCGCACTTCGGCAC
Source organism: Acidobacteriota bacterium (assembly GCA_030857365.1). GTDB lineage: Bacteria > Acidobacteriota > Vicinamibacteria > Vicinamibacterales > 2-12-FULL-66-21 > JALZOC01. Next base: position 1,014 of record JALZOC010000075.1, on the reverse strand, counting down.
CGGTTGCAGGCTCGTGTTATAAGCCTGCGATTGGACTCTCTGGAAAGCACCGAGGAGGTGCAGTGTGTCTGTGGCTAGGATCGCAACAATCTCAACCACTTGCGTCTGTGCACGTCTATATGCCAGATGCGAATCAATGCAGTGGATCCAGGACGGAGGAGGCTATGAAGACGCTCACGCTTGGTATCGCAGCCGCTGTGGCGGGGATGTGCCTTTGGGGTGCGCGCTCACGACGCAAGCCCAGGAGATTCCTTCCCGCCCGTTTTCGATCGGTGAAGCCATCACCCTGCACTACGAGCACCCGGTGAGTTGCACTGTCGGCGAGGTCCGCGGGGACTTCATCCGGTGCGACGACAAGAGCCGGAGGGACGACTTCAGGTTCAACCAGCCCAGGATCGAGAGATGGTACAACCTCTCGACTGTCACACTGATCTCCAAAGGCGCGGCGCAGTGAACAACGGTGGAGCGTCACCGGGCTCACGCGTCCGTGAAGACAGGGGTGATACCGGATCGTTCCTGACGTCCCCCGCAGAACGCCGTGTGCAAGCTCGAGGACCAGGAAGTATTCAGCGGGCATGTCGTACTCGCAGCGCATGCCGAACCGCACGGCTGGCGTAAAGTCGAAGCGCGGATAGCAGTGGAGAACGCATGCATCACGATCCGGTGAGGTGGGGCATGATCGGCTGCGGCGATGTCGCGGAGATGAAAAGCGCGCCGGCGCTCGCGAAGGCGCAGGGCTCGAGCCTTCTTGCCGTGACGCGTCGGGATCGCGCGAAAGCCGAGGATTTCGCGCGACGGCACGCCGTCCCGCGCGTGCACTCGACGGCTGATGACCTGATTGATGATCCGGACATCGATGCCGTGTACATCGCGACACCGCCAGACAGCCACTGCGACCTGGCGTGCCGGGTGGCCGCGGCAGGGAAGCCCTGCCTCGTCGAGAAGCCGATGGCGACCACGTATGGTGACTGCGAACGGATGCTGCAGGCTTTCGAGGCCGCTGCCGTCCCGCTG
>JALZOC010000592.1 GCA_030857365.1 Acidobacteriota bacterium | reverse complement strand
AACCCGTGACCATCAAGCCGGACACGCACCTCCACCACGAGCAGTTCGATCTGATGGCGGTCTGAGCGCGGCCCGGCAGATACAAAAGGGGCGGCCGTCCGACAACGGCCGCCCCTTTTTCGTGCGCGTGAACCTCCGCGGCGGTCAGGCCTTGGTGGCGCCGCCGGTCGGCAGGTGAATCAGGTAGTGATTCCCCGCACGGTTGATCCAGACGCGGAGGTATTCGTTGCCCCGCAGCATCTGGACTTTCGAAGCGCCCTGGGCAGGCGGGCTGTCCTTGGCCACCACCTTCACCTCGGCTTGCGGGACGATGCTGACCACTTCGCGTCCCTTTACCGTGCCGCCCTGGACGAACTCCACCCAGCGTTCGATGTTCTTGCTGGCGCCCACGGCGTCCGGTTTGGCTTCCTGCGCGGTCAGCCGCACCTGGTAGGTGCCAGCCGACAGCGGCTTGCCATCGGCGGTGACCGCCCTGGTCAGGCGCACGCTCCCGAGGGGCAGGTCGCCCGCGGGGACCGTCGGCGCCGGGGCCGTCGCAGGCTGCTGGTTGGGGGCTGTATGCTGCGCGAGGGCGGGCGCCGCGGTCAGCGCGCCGGCCAGAATTCCCACTGCGGCAACGTGCATTCTCATAACGACATTTCTCCTGACAGCATCGAATCGAATCCGCCCGGGCCGTTCCCTGGTCCGGCAGGTCGAGCCGTCTCCCGGGCCATTATAGGGCAACGGGCAGGCCTGGGGCACGCGCATTCGAGGGGCAAGGGGCGTGCCATCGAGACGCGTCAGCGCTTCGATACGACGACACTGCCGGAGAAGGTCGTGATGCTCACCACGGCGCTGCCGTCGCCGTGAACGCCCCGCAGGGTCCGGCGTCCGCCGGCGTGGGGCGCGGCGTCCCCCCGGTCCTCTCCTGAGAGGGGCAGATCCGACCGCACCGATCCGCTGAATGAGTTCGCCTCGAGCTCGAACCCGGAGCTCCCGGCCACAACGAGCCGGACCCCGCCCGAGTGGGAGCTCAACTCGTATCGGCCGTTGCGCGCCAGGCTGCCGGCGTACTCGACCGTGCCGCTGACTGAATGCGCCTCGACGCGCTCGCACTGCATGTCCTGGAGTGCCACGTCGCCGCTGACGCTGCCCGCTTCGACCCGGCGCGCCTTGATATTCCGGAGCGTGACGTTGCCGCTGACGCTCTGTGCCTCGATCCCGCCGTCCACTTCCGTGTCGACGATCTCGACCGTGCCCGATACCGATTTCGCTCCGGAGATGCGGCCCGCATTGGCAATCCGCACGCCGCCGCTGACGGAGCTGACCCTGAGATCCCCCTTGATGCCGGCGACCTTGATGCTGCCGGACACCGAGCCTACGCTCAGCCGCGTCCCGGCGGGAGCGGTGACGGTGTACGCCACCGAGACGCTGGTGTTGCGCCGGTGGTCGCCGCGCCAGTCGCCGCCGCGTCCGTTCCCCTCGCGGCGGTTCGCTCCGCCCCGATCGTCGCCGCGGGGATACACGGCCCGCACTTCAGCGCGGCCGTTCCGCTCGCTGACCGTCACTTCCACCAGCCCCAGCATCTCGCGGGCTTCGTCCGCCGTGCGGGCCCTGGCGGTCTTCACGATTTCCACCGTGGCCTCGCTTCCGCCGCCCCTCGTGACCGTGATGTCCCCGGCAACATTCCCGAGCGCGAGCTCTCCCTCAATGCCGAGCTTCAGCGTCCTCGTCTGGCGATCGGTCTGCTCCTCGCGGCCCTGCTGATAGAGCGCCGGAAGGACCGCGGCGGCCACCGCCTCGCGGATCGCCGTCCGTTCCGGCCCGCGAAGCGGCTGTGCCTCTGTCGGCACGGCACCCGCGCCGACGAGGACGAGCGTGAGCAACGGCAGGGGATTGGACATCATCGTGGTGGATTCGTTTCTGGAGGACGAGTCAGGACTTGCTCCCGCCCTGGATTATCTGCGCGGCGCCGTACGCGTCGCCTTTCCGCATTTCGTTCATCAGCGCGATGCTGTCCTGCAGCAGCGCCACTTTCCGCTTGAGCGCGTCGAAGAGGCTGTCGCGCGCGGCAGCGCTCTGGGGCTCCGCCCGCAGAGCGGCGCGGCTTTCGTCGATCGCCTCGTCGATGACCTGCAGGTTCTTCTGCAGCATGGCCGCGGTCTGCGGGTCCAGCATCGCCTGATCGCCGGAGCTCTGACCCGCGGTGGCGGCCCGGTCGAGTCCCGCGGCCTGTTCCAGTTTGGCGATGGCGTTCTGGTAATGCTGCTCGGCCAGCCGGAACTCGGTCTCAACGTCTTGGACGGTGGCGCCGGCCGTGGCGTTGCCGCCGGAGGGCGCCGCGGCCGCAGACGCCGCCGGCGGCGATGTCGTGTCGCTCGTCGCCAGGCGGGACACGAGCATGGCGATCGAGGCGCCGATCGCCATCAACAGGGCAGCGGCGATCGCCAGCAGCGCACCGTGCCGGGCGGACCGCGCGGGTGCCAGCGGTGTTCCCGGCAGCGGCTGGACGCGGCGTTCCTGGCGGAGACGACCGGCCACCTGGAGCCACACGCGCGCAGGGGGATCGATCGGATCCAGTGAGGCAGCGGTGCGGCGGATCGCCTCGAGATCGCGGACGAGGCTTCGGCAGTCGGCACACCCGTCCAGGTGACTCTCGAGCTCCGCACGGCGGACCGGACCGATGGTCCCATCGACGAGCTCGTGAACGGATTCGCGGTACCGGGAGCAGGGCATGGTGGAAATCAGCTATCAGCTATCAGTTCTCAGGCTCTCAGCTTCTTCAGCCTTCGAACTTGCTTTGCGGCTCATCGCGTGCGCGTGCCGAGCAGCGTGCGCAGGCGCAGCCGCGCCTTGTGCACCTGGGACTTGGACGTGCCTTCCGCGATCCCGAGCGCCTCGGCAACTTCCCGGTGCTCGAGCCCCTGCACGTCGTGCAGCACGAACGC
>JALZOC010000591.1 GCA_030857365.1 Acidobacteriota bacterium | reverse complement strand
GCGCACGCCGGCGACGACGTCCTCCCCCTGCGCGTTGAGCAGGAACTCGCCGTAGAACTCCTTGACGCCGTTGGCCGGGTTGCGGGTGAACGCGACCCCCGAGCCGGAGTTCTCGCCCGTGTTGCCGTAGACCATCGCCTGGACGTTGACGGCCGTCCCCCACTCGGTCGGAATGTTGTACTTCCGCCGGTAGACGATCGCCCGGTCGTTCATCCACGACCCGAAGACCGCGCCGACGGCGCCGAGCAGCTGATCCCAGGGGGAGCTCGGGAACTGCTTGCCGGCCCGATCCTTGACGAGGGCCTTGAAGCGCCGGACGAGCTCCTTGAGATCGTCGACGCTCAGCTTCGTGTCCTCGATGTCCTCATGATGGCGCTCGTGCTTGAGCCCGTGAATCACCGCCTCGAACGGATCGTGATCCTCATCCGGGCGCTTCTGCACGCCGAGCACGACATCGCCGTACATCTGGACGAAGCGACGGTAGCAGTCCCAGGCGAAGCGCGGATTGCCCGTCTTGGCCGTCAGCGCCTCGACGGTCTGGTCGTTCAGGCCGAGGTTGAGGATCGTGTCCATCATGCCGGGCATCGAGTCGCGGGCCCCCGAGCGCACCGAGACCAGCAGCGGGTTCTTCAGATCGCCGAATTTTTTCGCGGTCTGCTGCTCGAGCGCGGCTATCCCGCGCTCCATCTCCGCGCGCAGCGTCGGCGGATACGTTCGCTTGTTCGCGTAGTAGTAGGTGCAGACCTCGGTGGTGATCGTGAACCCGGGCGGCACCGGCAGCCCGATCCGGCACATCTCGGCGAGGTTCGCCCCCTTGCCGCCGAGCAGCGGCTTCATCGAGCCGCCACCATCCGTCCGGCGGCCGAAGAAGTAGACGTACTGGCGCCCGCCCTTCCCCGCGGCCTTCCGCGCCACCGCTGTCCGTGTGCCCGGCTTCGTTACGCGGGCTGCCTTCTTCGTGGTCTTGCGTGCGAGCTTCTTCGCCATTCGAGTGCCTACTCCGTTTGAGGAATGATTTCCGAAATATCCGCGAGATTCAAAATGAGGTCGCGCAGTTCGGCCATGAGCGTCAGCCGCATGTGTCGGATGCGCACGTCGTCTGCCATGACGAACACCTCGGTGAAAAACCGGTCGACGGCCGCGCGCAGGCCGGCGATGTCGACGAATGCCGCCCGGTAGTCGCTGCGCGCGACCGCGCGTTCGATGCGCGGCCGCCGCAGGTCGAGCTCGGCGAGCAGTGCCTTCTCGGCCGGCTCGCCGAGCGCCTCGCGATCGAGCGGCCGGGGGGCTGACCCCGACGCGGGCGGGGAGGCCTCCAGCTCTCGAGCGATGTTCTTCACGCGCTTGAAGAGGACCGCGAGGGCCTGGAAGTCCTCCGAAGTGCGCATCCCCTGGATGGCTTCGGCGACGCGCCGGGCGCGGAGCGGGCTCACGTCTCCGCCCGGCGTGGCGGCACGCACCACTTCACCGGGGAACCCCCGGTGCTCCAGCGCGAAGCGGACCCGCTCGATGGCGAACGCGAGCGCCGCCTGTGCGGCGTCCACGGTCCACGGACCTGTCGAGTCCGGCGCATGGGCCGCGGCTCGCGCCAGCAGCGGCCCGAGCCAGATTTCCCGGTCCACACTCGTCAGCTCGGGCAGATCCATCAGGATGCGCACCGCCCCCTGCGTCTGGCGCCGCAGGCCGAAGGGATCGCGGGATCCAGTCGCGCGCTCGCCCGCGCGCGAGAGCGACACGAAGGTGTCGAGCTTGTCCGCGAGCGACACGGCGGCCCAGCTGACAGCCGCCGCGCCGAGCTGCTGGCGGGACGGAGGCGTGTCGGCCTCGACGCCAACGGGGAGATACTGGAAGTAAATCGCTTTCCAGACCTGCTCGGGGAGGCCTTCCTCGCGGGCGTAGATGCCACCCATGGTCCCCTGCAGCTCCGTGAACTCGAAGACCATGTCGGTTGTCAGGTCGGTCTTGGCCAGCCGACCCGCCGTCGCCGCATGCCCGGCTTCGGCGGCCTGCCCGAGCGCGTCAGCCGCAATCCACTCGGCGAGCGACGAGACCCGGTCGGTCTTGTCGCGATAGCTCCCCAGCTTCTTGTGGAACAGCAGCGTGTGGAGCCTGTCGAGGCGGGACTCCAGCGTGGCCTTGCGATCCGATTCCCAGAAGAACCGGGCGTCGCGCAACCTCGCCGTGACGACCCGCTCCGCATTCCTGGCGATGACCCGCTCGTCGGCCGGTCGGGTATTGACGACCGCAAGGAACGCTTCCTTCAGCGGCCCCTTGTCGGTGACCACCGGGAAGTAGTGCTGATGATGGACGAGCGTGGTCGTCAACACCTCCTGCGGCAGCTCCAGAAATGCCCGGTCATAGAAGCCGGCGACCACCCCTGGATACTCCACGAGGTCCGCGACTTCCTCGAGCAGCGCGGCATGTTCCTTCAAGTGGACACGGCCGCCCAGCCGGCGCGCGTGCGACTCGAGATCCCGCGCGATGCGGTCGCGCCGCTCGCTGTGTTCCAGGACCACGAAGTGCTCGGCGAGCTTCGCGCGATACTCGTCGAAGCTGCGCACTTTGATCGAGCGCCCCGGACGCCCGCTCGAGGCCAGAAAGCGGTGCCCGTACGTGAGCGCGCCCGTCACGACGTCCAGCACCTGACTGCCGGCGGCCCCCGGGGTCCGCCCGATCGTGAACGGGACGACGCGGCCGCCATAGAGGAACAGCAGCCACCGCACAGGCCTGCCGAACAGCAGCTCCCCGCGCCCGTCGTCGAGCTGCGCATCCCAGTGCATCTGCTTCGGAAACGGGAGATCCCGCAGGACGCCCGCCAGCAGTTCAGGCAGCACATCCACGGCGCTCCTTCCGCGATGGCGCTTGTGGTACGCCAGGTATTCCCCTTTCGGCGTGGCGAGGCGCGCGAGATCCTCGAACGCCACACCC
>JALZOC010000590.1 GCA_030857365.1 Acidobacteriota bacterium | reverse complement strand
CCCCCCGGTCGCCAGAGTCAGGAGGGACGTAAGCACGAGAAGAGTGAGATGGCGGCGCATCCGGGCATCATAAAACGAATGTGCAACGAGAATATGACGAACCGCGCGGTGCACAACCGCCGTCCTTCGTGTGAGACGCGGAGACCCCGGGGGCGATGAGCCGAGCGCTCGGGTCAGTTGCGAGAGGGGGGGGCGCTGTCGGGCTGTGCGAAGATCACGATGCAGGGTGGAAGCGCTCGATGCTTTCGGCCTGCCGAGCTGTGTCGTGCGGCAGCGGTGCCCCAGCGAGGGCCGCGCCGACCGGCATCTCGGGACCGTGGATGGGAGGGACCGGATGAAACGGCTCACAGTCGCAGCGCTCGTGATCGTCCTCTGCACCGCGTGCCGTGCCTCGCCGGAGCCGGCCGTTGTGCCGGCTGTCCGAGCGGCTGTCGCGCAACGGGACTTCGCCGGGGGGGAGCGGGTGGTCTCGGCATACCGTGCGGCCCATGGGGTCACGCCCGAGCTGCTCGAAGCCTTGTCGTGGCTCGGACGCGGCGCGCTGGCTGCCGGGCAGTTTACGGCTGCCCGACACTACGCCCGCCAGACGTACGACCTCTGCATCGCCGAGCTCAAGACACGGCCACTCGATGAGGAGCCGCACCTGCCGATCGCGCTGGGCGCGGCGATCGAAGTGCTGGCGCGCGTGATGACGGAGGAGGGCGCGCGCACCGAAGCCGTCGGGTTTCTCGGGCGCGAGGTCGAGGCTCACCGCGGAAGCTCCGTGGAAAAGCGGATCCAGAAGAACATCCATCTCCTCAGCCTGGAAGGCAAGCCCGCCCCGCCGATCGAGGTCGAGGATCACCTCGGACCGGAGCCGGTGAGTCTCGAACAGCTCAAAGGCAAGATCGTCGTCCTCTTCTTCTGGGCGCACTGGTGCGCCGACTGCAAGGCGCAGGCTCCTGTGCTCGAGCGCGTGGCCGCCAGGTATCGAGACCAGGGGTTGACGGTTGTGGCGCCGACCCAGCGATTCGGGTACGTCGGGGGAGGCAGGACCGCAGCCGCCGACGAAGAGACGCGATACATCGAACAGATTCGCCAGACCTCGTACCCCGGACTTGCGGGAGCTCCCGTTCCGCTGAGCGCCGCGAACCACACCCGCTACGGCGTGAGCTCGACGCCAACGTTCGTGCTGGTCGACCGCGAGGGAATCGTCCGGCTGTATCATCCCGGGCGCATTTCGGAACACGACCTGGAGATGCACATCAGCCGCCTTCTGATCCAGCGGGCACCATAGGCTGGCGTCCGCCGCAGCCCCTACCACTCCAGCAACAACCCGGAGTTGTCGACACGGCGAATGCAGAACCGGCTTTCGGTTAGACTTCGATTGCCCGCGCCAGCACTGGCACAAGTGCTGGCGGGGACGGACGATCAGTCCCTACCCTCACGGAGCCCATCATGAAGCGAGCACTTTGGCTGGTCCTTGCGGCGAATGTCACGACGACTGTTGCCGCCAACGCACAGACGATGCGCCTGGTCGGCCGAAGCGATCTCGGAGGGGCGGGCCTCAATGGAGACTTGACCATTGTCGGCACCACGGCGATCGTCGGCGCTGGACTGATGCCGGCCGGCGGGGTGCACGCGCATCTCTACAACCCCTATCCGTGTCCGGCCGTCAGCATCAAGATGGTCGACCTGTCGCAACCGCGCGCGCCCAAAGTGGTTGGCACGATTCCGGTGCCGGCGGGGGTCGCGGCGCACGGCGTGAGTGCGGCGCGCGTGCGCACGCCGACCTTTACCGGCGACCTGCTCGCGGTCGCCATGACGATGTGCAGCAGCGCGGGCATGAGTCTCGACCGCGGAGTCGCGTACTACGACATCACGCGTCCCTCGGTGCCCCAATTGCTCGGCCGATACCACGCCGACGCGGACATCGCGCACGCCGACAGTATTCCTCCCTGCGGGCCGGCGCCCCTGAGCAGTGCGCGCTGCGCCTCGTCGCAGCACTCGGTGTCGCTGATGCAGCGTGCGGACGGCCGCGTCCTCTCGCTATCAATCGAACCGGGCGCCTCGGCCAGCAAATACCCATCCGGAGACCTGCGCGTCGTCGACGTCACCGATCCGCGGCGCCCCGTGCAGATTGGCGCATTCCCTCCTGCGGGGACGCCGATCTTCTCCACTAACGGATGTCGGCCGTTCAGCGCCGGTCATGGCGGAAGCTTCTCCCATGGCGGCATGCGCGGGCTGCTGGCGTTTTATGACGGCGGCGTTTTCATGCTCGACCTTCAAGGATCCGGGTCGCCGGTGAAGCTTGGACAATTCACGTACCCCGGCGACCGGAGCTTCGAGGGGAGCGCGGCGTACGTCGCGTCGGCCCGCGTCAATGGCCGCGATCTTGCGCTCATCTCCGAAGCTGACTTCATCGCGCCGACGACGACCCTTGTCGTCGAGGGTCCAGCGCAGGTGGCCGGGTCGAAGTTCGGCTGCGAAGCCATCTTCACGCTCTACGATCCGACCAACACGTCGCAGCTGTACCGTCAGCCTGATCGCCGTATAGCCGGTGACCTTTCCTATGTCGGCCGGGGTTGTCCGGCGCGCCGCGCACCAGACATGCTGCACATGGACAACGGGAAGACCGGGCCGGCCGACCCGTACTTGTCCGACGTACGAGGGCGAATCGCTCTCATCGATCGAAGCCGCCAACCGATTCAACCGGGAGCCGCGGACGGGTCCGGATGCTCGGTAGCCGAACGGGTGAAGCTCGCGCAATCCGGAAGGGGCACGCGCGGTCGTCATGCTGCAAACCAGCGCTGCGGCCCCGCAAGCGTTTTCGGCGGATGGCGATCCGGCCGGGATCACGATTCCCGTGGTGATGATCGACAAGGCTGATGGCGATGCGCTGCGAACGCTTCTCTGCCCGTCGGTCGAGCAGGGCCGGTGCGTGGCCGCAC
>JALZOC010000589.1 GCA_030857365.1 Acidobacteriota bacterium | reverse complement strand
GGTTTCCGATTTCGAAAAGACCACTGATCTCCTTCTCGAGCGGGTGCTGGAGCTCGTCGATCACCTCATCCTCTCGGAAGACGCCGCCCGCTGCCTCACGCAACGGGCCGATCCCGCCGAAGCGGCCCGCGCGTTGTGGCGGGATGACCGCGCGGTGGTCATCGTTACCTGCGGCGAGCGCGGATGCTGGAGCGTGTCTAAAGACGGCAGCGCTACCGCGCGCCACCATCATCCCGCGTTCAGCGTCATCGCGCAGGACACCACGGGCTGTGGCGACGTGTTTCACGGCGCGTACGCGGCCGCACTGGCGCGGGGTGTTGCGGCCGCCGACCGGATCGAATTCGCCTCTGCCGCCGCGGCATTGAAAGCGTCCCTCGAAGACGCTCCGGACTTGGCAAGCGTGCGGCGCTTTCTCGCCGACGGGGCAAATAAGCGACGTCACGTCGCGGTGCGGTCGCAGTCATGACGACACAATCGCTGGCCGATTCCATCGAAGAGGATTTGTCGGAGCTTCCCGTGCTCGACGTCCACACGCACCTGTGTGGCCCGAAGCTCGGCGCGCGCGGACTGCATGACGTCCTGCTCTATCACATGGTGGTCAGCGATCTGTATTCCGCGGGCTGCCCCAGCGGCGCGAGGCTCACGCAATTTCCCGGCTCGGCGGACAGGGACGAGGCCCATGGTCGCATCGAAGAGGCGCTGCCCTACCTGCGCTACATCCAGAACACCAGTGGGTGGTGGACGGTGCGATTGATTCTGCGCGACCTTTACGATTGGAACGAGCCGATCACGACAAGCAACTGGCGGCGCCTGGACGATCTGATCCGCGAACGCGCCGATGACGGCACATGGGCGCGCTCGATCCTCCGCCGCTCCAACGTCGAACGCGCCTGCGCCGAGTATTGCCGGCGCGGCGCCGGCGAGGGCGACGACGTGCTGCAATACTCGCTGGAGTGGGGCATGTTCATGCGCACCCAGTGGGGTGAGTACGACACCGCCGTCTATGAGCTTGAGCGGACGTGGGGCAGGCAACCGGAACCGCCGGTGGCAATTCTCGGTGACGAACCGCGGCCGCCGGCGGATCGAACGATCCGCTCCGTCGATGACGTGCACGTGGCGGTCCGGCATTACGTGGGGGTCATTCCGTTCGATCGCGTGATTTCCACCGCGATTGGAATCTCCACCGATCTGGATTATCGCCTTCCGTCTGATGAGCAGATGTCCCAGGCGCTTGTCCGCCGCGCGCAAGCCGGGCCGGCCGAGCGCAGCATCTACGCCGCGTACATCGGCGAAGCGTTCCTCGCCGAATTGGAAAAGCATGGCGATCGCATCGTCCTTCAGTTCAGCATCGGCGCCGAGCCGTTGCCGCACGAAACCGCAAGCCGGTTGTCGCAGAAGACGATCGGCCAGGTCGCCGAAATGGTCGGGCGTCATCCGCGCTTGCACTTCCAATGCTTCGCGGGGAGCCGCCACGCCAACCAATCGCTCTGCACGATGTGCCGCGAGCTGCCCAACTTCAGCCTGGCTGGCTACTGGTGGCACAACTTCTTCCCCGGCACGATCCGGCAGGTCATGGAGGAGCGGCTCGACATGGTCGCGCTGAACAAGCAGTGCGGATTTTTCTCCGACGCTTACGTGGTGGAGTGGACCTACGGCAAGTCGCTGCTCGTGCGCAAGCAGCTGGCCCAGGTCCTGGCGAAGAAGGTGGCGCAGGGCCAGTACAGCAGGGCTGACGCAGTGTCTATCGCACGTGCGATCCTTTACGAGACGCCGCAGACGTTGAACCGCATGGAACCCGCGCGCCGAGCGCCAACGGAGAGCTGATCCATGAATGATACGACCATCCCTACCGACCAGACGGATGCCAATCGCCGCTGGCTCCTCGCCGCGGGCTTCGTGGCCATCGCCGCCGCGGGAGTGGGCTTTGCCATCCGCGGCGGGATCCTCAGCGATTGGGGGACGCAGTTTGGATTTACGCAGACCGATCTCGGCCTGATCACCGGCGGGGGACTCGTCGGGTTCGGCATGGTCGTGATGATCGGCTCGTTTCTGGCCGAAGCGCTGGGTTACGGCCGGCTGATGGTGTTCGCGCTGCTGTGCCACCTGCTCTCGGCAGCGCTAACGCTGGCGGCCACGCCCCTCTACGACGCGCGCGTCGGCGTAGATCCCATTGCGGCGCGGAACATCGCGTACCAATGTCTCTACTGGGGGATGTTCCTATTTGCCGTTGGCAACGGCATCGCAGAGGCGGTCGTCAATCCGCTGACGGCGGCGCTCTACCCGTCGCAAAAAACGCACTACCTCAACATCCTTCATGCCGGCTGGCCGGCGGGCCTCGTCCTGGGTGGGCTGGCGTCGGCGCTGATGGCGGGGAAGGTACGGTGGGAAGCGCAGATCTCGTTGTTCCTCATACCCGTGCTGGCCTACGGGTTGTTGTGCATCGGACGGCGGTTCCCGCGCTCCGAAGCCCGCGTCAAAGGCGTGAGCCTCACGCGCATGCTCCTGGAATTCGCCTCGCCCCTGCTGCTGATCCTGCTTCTCGCCCAGGCGCTGGTGGGCTACGTCGAGTTGGGCACTGATTCATGGATCAGCAACATCACCGGCAACATCCTGGCCAGCCCGCGCCAAGGGCTGTTCCTGTTCGTCTACGTCTCGCTGCTGATGACCGCCCTGCGCTTCTTCGCCGGCCCGATCATTCATCGCATCTCGCCGATCGGTCTGCTGTTCGTCAGCGCGTGCCTGGGCGCTATTGGACTCACGTTGCTTGGAATGGCCGGTTCGGCGCTGGCGCTGGTGGGGGCGGCGACCGTCTACACTCTTGGCAAGACGTTTCTCTGGCCGACGATGCTTGGCGTCGTCGCCGATCGATTCCCCAGAGGCGGTGCAATTGTGATCGGCGCGGTCGGCGCGGCCGGGGCGCTCTCTGCCGGGT
>JALZOC010000588.1 GCA_030857365.1 Acidobacteriota bacterium | reverse complement strand
ACTCGTCGCCGGCCCCGGCCAGGATTTCGCGTCCTTTCTCCTCGGAGTGCCGACCGGCGGCTCGATGAGCCGCGCCGCCGAGTACAAGGAGCAGAGCGGCGTGCTCGGGTTGTATGCGCACAACGACTGGCGGGTACGCAACAACCTGACCCTCAATCTCGGCCTGCGCTGGGAGTACGAAGGACCGCTGACCGAGCAGGAAGGCCGGATGATCAGCGGCTTCGATTTCGACACCGCGCTGCCGATTGCCGAGGCCGTGCGCGCCAACTACGCGCGCAGCCCGATTGCCCAGGTGCCCCTGTCGGCGTTCGAGGTGCGCGGCGGCGTGCTCTATCCGGATACCGGTGGGCCGAAGGCGGCGTGGGACGGGATCTACTCCAGCATCATGCCTCGCGCGGGATTCTCGTGGCAGCCGACGCCGAAGACGGCCGTGCGCGGCGGCTACGGGCTGTTCTACGACGTGCTCGGTCCGAACCGCATCAGCGCCAATCAGACCGGCTATTCCCGCACGACCGCGCTGACGTCATCGCTCGACAACGGCCAGACGTTTGTGGCGACGCTCGCCAATCCCTTCCCGAACGGCTTGCTGGAACCGGTCGGCAGCAGTCTCGGCCTCATGACGAACGTCGGGCTCGGCGTCAGCTTCCCCTATGGAGGCGACGTGCGGGCGCCGCGGACGCACCGGTGGTCGGTCGGCCTTCAGCGCGAGCTGCCGGGCGACTTCCTGATCGAGGGCACGTATGTCGGCTCGTTCTCGGAACACATTCCCGTAGGCCGCGAGCTCAACGCGGTGCCCGGACAGTATTTTTCGACGTCGCCGGTGCGCGACGACGCGACCAACAACTTCCTCACCCAGCAGGTGCCCAATCCCTACGCCGGACTCCTGCCCGGCACCAACATCAACGGCGCCAACGTGGCCCGCACGCAGCTGCTGCGCCCGTATACGCAGTTCACGAGCATCACCGCATCCGAGACCATCGGCACGTCCGACTACGCGTCGTTCCAGGGGCGCGTCGAGCGCCGCATGGCGAACGGCTTTACGGTTCAGTTCGCGTACACCTGGTCGAAGACGATGATCGAGACCGGCTTCCTGAACTCATTCGATCAGGCGCTGGAGCGGGTCATCGGCCCGTTCGATCGCACGCACGTCCTCGTGACCAGCGGTATCGTGGAAGTGCCGTTCGGACGTAGCCGCCACTGGGGCCGCAACTCGAGCGGCCTGGTCGAGACCCTGCTGGGCGGATGGCAGGTGACGTATCTGCTCAGGGCGCAGAGCGGTGGGCCGCTGGGCTTCGGTAACTTTATCTTCGCGCCGGGCGCGACGATCGACGATGTTGCGATGTCCGGGAGTGACCGCTCGGAAAACAGGTGGTTCAACGTCGACGCCTTCAACAGGGTCAACGCGCAGCAGCTGGTCAACAACGTGCGGACGCAGCCGAGCCGCTTCGGCGAGGTCCGTGGGCCGGGGTACGCCCTGCTCGATCTCGGGTTTCTGAAGAACATCAATCTCGGCAGCCGGCTGCGGATGCAGCTGCGCGCAGAGGTCTACAACTCGTTGAACCGCGTCAACTTCTCGGGTCCCAACACCAACGTGGCCAGCACCGCGTTCGGCACCATCACGGCGCAGAACGGCCTCTCGCGGCAGCTGCAGCTGGCGGCGCGGCTCAGCTTCTGAGAAGACGAACCGCGGACCTGGGGACCCAAGGAAGCGCCCTGACGCTCGGCGCTCGCGCCGATCGCCGGATGTGACGCACACGGCGTCAACCGTGACGTCAGGCGTCTACACGACCTTGGCGGCAGGGGTCCCCGCCAGTGGCAGATCGATTGCGAAAATGCACTCCTTGCCGGGGAGGTTGCTGACCTGTATGTCACCGCCGTGCGCCTGAACGGCCTGCCGGGCGATTGACAGACCGAGACCGAGTCCCGATCGGTCCATCCCGCGCCGGTCCGCGAACGCACGGAAGCTATCGTTGCTCTCCGATGTGCCTCCGCACTCGTCCTCGACTTCGACAATGACCCGCCCCCCCTCGCTCCGCGCTCTGAGCACGACGCGACCACCAGGCCGTGAGAACTTGAAGGCATTCTGCAGACAGGTTCGTCACGGCCGACGCGAGAAGCTGAGGATTCGCGTTCGATCGTCATCTCGGGGTCGATCGGCTCCATCGAAAAGTCCGCGCCGTGATGTTCCGCGAGAAGGCACGCACTGACCTCTATGTCGGTCAGGAACGCTGCGACGGTCGTCCGCTCCCTGGGTTGATTCACCGCGGCGAGTCGAACTTCAGAAACCGTGCTGTCGATCAACACCTGCAGGCTCGTAAGACTCCTGCCGAGTATGCTCCCGGTACTTCCGTTGACGGCAACCGCTCCGCGTTTGAGCACGGCGAACGAAAGCAGGGCGGTCTGGATGTGGTTCCGCAGTTCGTGCGCCAGTTGTCCGAATCGTTCCGTTTCCGACTGCAACGTGTTGCGTGCCGTCCCGGCGGAGGCGACGTCCTACGCCCGGCTGGGTCTGCACGAGCGCGTCCAGTTGTCCGACACGATTGTCCTGGCGCGTGTCGTCGATCCGGCGCGGGCGCTTGTACGCGTCGAGCGCGTTCTGAAAGGGCAGCCCGAAGAGCAGATCACCCTGTCGTCGTACGTCGACACCTTCGCGATCCCCGCGCAACGGAAGGCGCTCGGTCTCAACGCACTGGAGTTGCTTTTCCTGAGAAAGCAGGACGAGACCTACGCTCCCGTCCAAGATCAGTACGGTCGGTTGGCTGTGGAGGGCGATCACCTCAAAGATTCGTTCAGCGCCGAGCCACTCATCCTCTCGCCAACTCTCGCGTCCATCGAGCGCCTCGTCGCATTTCAGGCTCGAACCGCTCGCGGCGACGCCGAGGCTGACGCAGCCTATGTCGCTGCGCTGAAGAACTCAGACATTGAGTTGCAGATG
>JALZOC010000587.1 GCA_030857365.1 Acidobacteriota bacterium | reverse complement strand
GCCCGTCACTTCGTTCCCGACGATCGTGACCTGCTGCACGTCGCCCGCCTCGACGTGCTTGAGGAAGACGGAGAAGGGCATCGGAGTTTCCGATTTGCCCGAAAGATTCAGGGAGAAGTTCCAGATCAGGACCCCGACGACGACGAGGACCATCCAGAACAGCAAGCTCTTGAGGGTCGAATTCAACCTAGTCCTCCTAACCGCCTTGATTGCAAGAGTATCACGCCTCGCGAGCGGCTTGTGACCCGAAAGTCGGCCGCGAGCGAGTGCCCGACGACCCATACGACGCGGCCCGCGCCATCGACCACCAGAGGCAGCGAATCGCGGCATTCGCGCGGGATTTTGCGGTCGATCAGGAAATCCTTCAGCTTCTTCCGGCCGCCCGGACACGACGGATCGAAGCGGTCCCCGGCCCGGCGCGAGCGAACGCAGAGCGGCAAACTGAGGGGGTCCGCCGCGACCTCGACCGATACGACGGCGTCGGCGGCGACGTCCGGCGACCCGATGCCCGGCGCCTCACCGCCCCCGGGGTCTCCGCCGGCCAGCGCGGCGGAAATCGCCCATCCTTGTTTATCGAGTCGAACCTCACCCGGAATAGACAACAGAAATGAGAATTCGTTCGCCGTGCTGCGGATCGGGCGAGTCCCGGGCAGCGGCCGCCTCGGCTCCGGGCCAAGCCGCACCGCCTTCCCCGTGTGCACCGCCTGCTGACCCGGGAGGCTCAGGGCCGCTCCGGCGCGTCCGTGACGCGCAAACTGCAGCAAGCCGTCGATGTGATCGAAACCGATGAAGACCCCCGGCGCCTGAGCCTGCAGCGCCGTGCGCGCCACCCTGGCCGCAATCGCCTGAGGTAGTGACGCAAGCGCTGCCGCATCCACGTGTGTTTCGGCCGTCCCGTCCTCCCCTTCATTCCTTAAGACGATGGATCGTGAGAGATCGGTGGCATCGAGCCCGATGTAATCTTCGTCTTCCCTGGCGCTCGCGGCTTCCCGCGCGAGAACGGCCGCGATGCCTGATGAGAATTCGCGCTCGAGGTACGGAAGCAGCTCGTGACGGACCCTGTTGCGCGGAATCCGGAGGTCCTGATTCGTGGCGTCCTCCCGGAACGCGAGCCCCCGGCGAGCCGCGTAGGTGCGCAGCTCGGATCGAGGCGTCTCGAGCAGCGGCCGCACGATTCGGCCGGCTCGCGGCAGAATTCCCGCCAGCCCCCGCGCCCCCGAGCCGCGCAGCAGCCGAAGGAGAAACGTCTCGGCCTGATCGTCGCGGGTGTGGCCAACCGCAACGGCATCCGCCGAACGGCTGTCCGCGGCCCGTGCGAGGAACGCGTAGCGAAGCACTCGCGCCGCGTCCTCGATGGACCGCCCCTGCGCTGCCGCGGCTGCCCTGACGTCGCCGGCGCCGCATTCGATGGGCAGTTCGAGTGCCGCCGCCAGACCCCGGCAGAATGCCTCGTCGGCATCGGCCTCCGCGCCGCGGAGCTGGTGGTTGAAGTGAGCAATCCCGACCACCTTGACGTGCCCCCCGGCCTCGAGCTCGCGCAAAAGGTGGACGAGCGCCACCGAATCGGCGCCCCCCGAGACGGCGGCCAGAACCCGTCCGCCCGGCGGGATGAGCGCGTGGCGCCGGATGGTCCGCAGGACGCGGCCGGTGATGGTCATGGGACTGCGGCGCCTCCTCGGGAGGCGGGGCTCTCGCGGCCAGGCGATGCGGCACGTGGGACGGGGCTCGCTCGCCGGGTGTCGGCTCGGCCGATCACCCGGTGCGAATCACCAGGTCCTCACGTGGCCGGTATCGGCGCAGAGCCAGGCTGGAGAGCGGAAGTGGTGGCGGTGCAGGGACTTGAACCCCGGACAACGCGGATATGAGCCGCGTGCTCTAACCAGCTGAGCTACACCGCCGAAACACTCGATTTTAGCATGACTCAGCGTGCCTCGATGAGCGCGGCAGCGAGCAGCGGGATCATGATCTCGTGATGCCCCGTGAGCGAGAAGCCCCTGCCGATCCCGGCGACCGGACGCGTCACGACGTTTGTCTGCGGGCGGTACAGTCGAGCGAAGTCGAGGTTGACCGTCGTCATGCCCTCGAGGGAGGCGCCGCCGTTGCGGGCCAGGGCCACGGCCTTGAGAAACACCTCCGGGAGCACCACGGCCGACCCGCAGTTCAGGTACACGCCGCCGGCCAGCCGGGCAACGCTCGAGCAGAAGTAACGGAAGTCGCGCAGGCTGCCTTCGCCCAGGCGAGCGCCCGACGCATCCGGGTGCATGTGAATGATGTCGGTGCCCAGGGCAATGTGCACCGTGACGGGAATCTCCAGCCGCGCGGCGGCGGCAAGAATGCTGAGCGCCACGTGCGGCGGTTCCATCCGCAACAAGGCGTTTCCAACCGCCTGCCCGATCCCCAGACCCTGCGCCACACCGTCGTTGATGGCCGCGTTCAGCAGCCCGCCGGTCTCCTCCGCCATGCCGAAACGGCCCGGCCCGAGCGCTTCCTCGACATCCTCGGATGTGCCCCCCGCGAGCGCGACCTCGAAGTCATGGATGACCCCGGCGCCGTTGGTGGCGATCGCGGAGACGAACCCGCGCTCCATCAGGTCGATGATCACGGGCGAAAGGCCCGTCTTGATCACATGCGCCCCGAGACCCCACACAATCCCGCGGTTCCCGGCGCGTGCGGCCTGCATCGCGGCGATCACGGCCCGGAAATCCGCGGCCGCCAGTATGGACGGCAGCGAGTCGATGAGCCCCTGGACGCCCTCCCGAGCGGAGTACGGCCGCGCGAAGTCCCGCGCGTTCGCCTTGCTCCGCCGCGACGCGAGCGGGTACGTCCGCACGCCCGACAGATCGAACTCGTCGTAGGTGAATTTCACGGCACGAGGATAGACCAGATTGAACGGTTCGGGGTTCGGGGTTCGGGGTTCCGGGTTCAGGTTCGGGGTTCA
>JALZOC010000586.1 GCA_030857365.1 Acidobacteriota bacterium | reverse complement strand
CCCGTGGGTCGTGAAATCCCGTTCCAGTTCGGCCGCATGCGCCTCGTCACGGGCGCGGGTGCCGAGGACGATGCCGCCGGAACGGATTCCCTGGTCGTAGACCTTTGCGCGCTCCTCGGGGATCCCGGCCCCGATCAGCGCTCCGATGAGGGTCCCGGCCGCTCCGCCAGCGCCGGCGCCGGCGATCGCACCGGCCAGCGGCCCGGCGACGATGAGGCCGATGCCGGGGATCGCGATCGACGTCGCGGCTGCCAGCAAGCCGCCGATCACCGCGCCAACGCTGAGGCCGGCGGCGCCGCCGACGCCGGCTCCCTCGGCCGCCTTCGACCCCGTCTTGAACTCCGTGCCCGGCTTGACATCGCCGAAATGGCGCTGGCGCGTCTCATCCGACATCAACACGCTGACGTCGTCTGACTTGTAGCCGTGTTTCGTCGTCAGATCGGTGTAGGCACGCCCCGCGTGTTCAGGGCTGTCATAGAGACCCGTGACGAGGTGGCCGCTCCGCGACGTTCCCGCGACGCCGCTCGTCGTCGAGCGGCCGGTGACGGTACGGCCGGCGACACCGTCAGTCTCGTCCATTACGTCGTTGGCTGCCTGCCGCGCCCGACCCGACGCGTTCTCGAGTTCACCCTCACGCTCGAGGCTCCGATTTCCAGTGATCGAACCCGCGGCATCCTTTGTGGCACCCTTGACGCGCTCGCCGAACGCCGATACCTCTTCCTTAACGGAGTCATCACGGCGCGAACTGTCGTCTGTCATTTTAATACCTCCTGCAGGCTCGACCGCGAGCCGCAAAGGAAGGTAGTACGCAACTCTCCTGCCGCGGCTGGGAGCACCCGCCGGTGTTTGTGGTTGAGGCGGCGGCCGAGGTGATCCGCGCCGCAGCTTCCCTCAGCGTCGTGCCGGGGGACGGCTGCCGATCGCGAACAACTTGACCAGCACGACGCCGGCGATGAAACCGCCGATATGGGCCATGAACGCGACGCCGCCGCCAGACTGCGGTCCCTGACCGATCACGCCGAAGGCGCTGATCAACTGCAGGACGAACCACAGGCCGACGGCGACGAAACCCGGCACGGCGATCATCGTCCGCAGAATCAGCACACGCACGCTGCGCTGGGGGTGCATCACCAGGTACCCGCCCATGACGCCGGAGATCGCACCCGAAGCCCCGAGACTCGGGATGAAGGGGTTGTCGCCGAAGACGAATGTCGAGACCACGTGCGCGAGCGAGGCGAGCACCCCCGTGGCGAGATAGAACGAGGTGAAGCGGACGTGGCCCAGGTCGTCCTCGATGTTGTCGCCGAAGATCCACAGGAACAGCATGTTGCCGAGCAGGTGCATCAGGCTGCCGTGCATGAACATCGAGATCAGCAGCGTGAAATAGACCGAGCCCGGCGTTGGCTGCAGCGGGATGGTGGCGCTTTCATCCCCGAGTTCGACCCGCACTGGACGCGCGACGTCCTCACCAGTGCGGATCTCCTGCGGAACGGTGGAGAAGGAATAGGTGAACTGCTCGTTGGTGCCGAGCCCCTGCAGAAACACGAAGACCAGCACGTTGATGGCAATCAGCAGGTAGGTGACGTACGGTGTCCGCGTGCGTCCAGTGTTATCGTCGCCAATCGGAAAGACCATCGCCACTGCCCTCCATGTGCCTCGACCTCAGGCTCGGTAATCTACCACGCAGCGGGGTGCCGGGGTTTTGGGGGTCGGGTCTGCGAACGGTACTTGTGTTCCCTCCTTACCTCGCTAGTGCTATCGTTAGCTGTTCTTCTTCGTCAACTACGAACAGACCGCCGCCCTTGTCGCTCGCCTCTACCATGGTTGGCGCCATTGGCCCCAGTTGTCGATGCCGTGGCGAGGCTGGTACTTGACAACCAGATGGAAAGCGGGAGGGTTGCCCACTCTGTCTTCATACTGGAACAACCCGGAGGTCATCGAGGATTACAAGAACGCGGTCAGCAAGTCCTACGGCTGGTCGCGGCGTGCTTACGCAACCACGAGTGATCCGATCAGGAGAACGCCTGGGAGTGCCGGTGAACCGCCGACGATGAAGAGGTGGGCTCACGCGTGCCCCATTGACCCGAGCCAGAGGCTCGCCCGACACGATTACAACCATCTCGCGCCGTTCGTTCGTTCAACCGAACCAGTCCAGTGAGCGTGTCTGGGTTCGCAACCTGAATGCCTCGGGGCTCGCCGAGCGCGAGATCGATTGCAACGGATCAACGACGCGATTCACCTACGACGAGCGGCTGCTTCTGGCGGCCATCACGCGAGGAGGGGGCAAGCCAGAGGCGAGCACCAACAAGTTCAGGCATAACCCGTCGGGAGAGGTGACTGGGCGCGCCGCTTAGAAAGTAGGCCAATCGCCGCTCGGAAAGTAGACTACCTGAGGGCCTGATTGCGGGCTTGCCGGATCGAGGGATCCGGGGTTCGCTGGAGGATGCTCAGGATGGATCAGGTGCATGTCGTTCGACACAAGGTGCTGGTGGAGGGGCGGACGCAGCGGGCCGTCGCCCGTGAGTTGGGATTGGCCCGAGTCACCGTGCGCAAGTACCTGGAGCAGGTGGCGCCCGACACAGGCGGCACCTCGAGCGCGGCCGATCTGGGACGCGGTGGCGGGCGAAACGTGCTCCTCCGCTGGCGCGACACGGGCTCGTCTGCTCGATGGCGCCGGACCACGCGACGTCTGCAGATCGAACAGCTCACTCACATGTTAAGGCGGCCAGTCGTGCTGGTTATCGCCAATCTCCGATGACGGGCGGGGTGGAAGCTATTCACTCGATCGTTTCACCCTGCCGCATCCTCACCCGCGAGACGATCAATTCCACCAGCACAGCCTCTGGTGTTGCAGAGAGTGCGACCTGGTCCTGCTCACTCAGGTCATAGTCAAGGATGATGTTCACGAGGTGCCACCGCGACAACGCAGTGAGCTGACG
>JALZOC010000585.1 GCA_030857365.1 Acidobacteriota bacterium | reverse complement strand
CGCCGGTCCCGAGCGAGAGCGACGGGACGTTTGGCAGATCCCGCAATCCGGCGGAGGATGCGAGGCGGAGGACCGGACGGGCCCCCACGCGCTGCTGCAGCGCCGTGGCGGCGCGGTTGTTCGACTCGATGAGCGCCGCGCGCAGCGTCAGCACGTCGTCGGTCTCCCCGCCCGCGTTGCGGGGCGCCCATTCTTCCGGGCCCTGCGGCCTGATCGTGGCGAGGCCGCTCAAGACCGAGACCGGCGAGAACCCGTGCTCGAGCGCCGCGGCGAAGAGCAGCGGCTTGAAGGCCGAGCCCGGCTGACGCCGGCTGCGGGTGGCGCGGTTGAACTGCGACACGCGGAAGTCACGGCCTCCGACAAGCGCGAGGATGTCCCCGCTTCTCGGATCCATCGCGACCAGCGCCGCCTGGAGCTGCGGATGGCTGAACCGCCGCAGCCCCTCGGACACGGCACGCTCGGCGGCCTCCTGCAGGTCGGGCACGAACGAGGTGCGCACCTGCCAGTCGGGAGGCTGGTCGCCGCCGAACACCTCGCGGAAGCGCTGCCGCAGAAACTCCTTGGCGTACCCGCCGCGCGGATCCGACGGTCCGGGATACGGCGCGATGCGGATGCGGGCGGCCCGGGCCTCGCGCTCCTGCGCTTCGGTGATGAAGCCCTCCTGGCGCATTCGCGCCAGCACGACATGACTGCGTTCGAGCGCCCCCTGCAGGTTGGTCCACGGCGACAATCCCGCAGGCGAGCGCGCGAGACCGGCGATGAGCGCGCATTCCGCCAGGCTCAAGGTTTTCGCCGGGCGGCGGAACAGATGCCTCGACATCGTTTCGACGCCGTACACGCCCGCGCTGAGGTAGATGCGATTCAGATACAGCTCGAGAATCTGCTGCTTCGACAGATCCGAGTCGATCATCAGGGCCAGCGCCGCTTCACGAATCTTCCGGCCGTACGATTTCTTGTTCGAGAGGAACAGCGTCCGGGCCAGTTGCTGCGTGAGCGTGCTTCCACCTTCGACCGTGCCCGGTGATCGGACGTTGCGCAGCACGGCGCGGCCGAGCGCAATGGGATCGACCCCGGGGTGATGGAAGAAGCGATGGTCCTCTACTGCCACGAACGCATGCTGAAGATGCGCCGGGATATCGGCCAGCGGCACGTCATGGCGCTGCTCGTTCAACCTGAACCAGTGGCGCCCGTCGGCGGCGAGGAACCACGTGTCCCCGACCCCCCGATGCAGCTTGTGAACCGCCCAGGCCTGCCGCAGCGTCCAGGTGAACGTGACGGCGGTCGCGACGACGAGCACGCCGAACACAATCGCCGCGATCCGGTCGCGCAGCCGCCGGGGGATGCTGATGCCGGTCACGAACGGGGGCCGCGGCGGGCGTCGAGCGTGAATGAAAGCACGGTGTAGTAAACCGGGAAGAACAGCGAGCCGAACACGAGCCACCCCGGCACGTCAGGCATCAGGAGGATGATCCCGAGCACCATCAGCCCCCAGACTGCACCCAGTGCAATCGTCAGACCGCGGAGCACCGGCGTGCGCGTGGGGTACACATACCCCGTGCGGACGAACACCAGCGCGCTCAGCAGGAGGAGGATGCCGGCGTTCACCGCCGCTGCGAGCCCAGCCGCATGCAGGTAGACCGCGACGATGTTCCAGTACGACGGGAACCCGGTGAAGAAATTGTCTTCCGTCTTTGCGTCGGTTCTGCAGAACCCGTACGCGCTGCTCAGCAGCACGATGGTTGCGGCCACGCCGCCCCAGGCCGCTGGCAAGTCACCCGCCCTGTACAGGAGAAGGACCGGCACGAACACGAAAGTCAGGTAATCGACGATGTCGTCGAGCCGGGCGCCGTCGAAATTCGGCGTCGCCTCCTTGACCCGCGCCAGGCGCGCCAGCACACCGTCCGTCCCATCCACGAACGTCGCGGCCACGAGCAGGAGAAAGGCCGCGCGATAGCGTTCGTCGAATACGGCCAGAGTCGCCGCGAACGCCGCCACGGCGCCAGTCGCGGTGTAGGCGTGAACCGCCCAGGCGGCATACCGATGAGTTGTCCTCAGTGGGGGCACTATATGTTGAGCTGGTATCAGGCCGTCGTTCCCGTTTACTTACGCACGAGTCCGTTGTAGAATCTGAGCACATTCCATTCCCCAGCGGAGTGCTTTTTTTCACTCTAATGCCAGCCGCCTGAAGTTACGGGCGGGAGCTTCGCTCACCGGTTGGCGCATGCCACACCTGCGGCCGAGATCCCGCGCGTGCGGAAGGGGGCGCACTTCGCGAAACGGATGTATCTGTGCTTCCACCAGCTTTCCGCCGTCCCCGCTTTCTGATCCTGGTTGTCGCTATCCTGGCCCTGACGGCCGCGCCAATGGGGCTCTACCTGTCCGCGAAGCGTGTCCCTGTCGCGCCTCCGCTGGCGTTCTCCGAGTTCCTCCAGGAGCTCGAGGCCGGCGCCGTGACCGCCGTCACGTTCCGTGACCGATCGATCGACGTCACGCTGCGCGACAAGGGCACGGTACACACCATCGCACCGCCGGACTTCCTGGCCGCGAACGCCTCCTTCGTCACCGACCTGGTGAAGCGCCGGATTCGCGTCGACGTCGTGCCGGCCCCGAATCCGGCGGCGCTCGGCTACGGCACGATGATCACCGGGGCGGCCTTCTTCGGGCTGATCTGCTTCACCGTCTACCGGACGACGGCCGGCCGCATCCCGAATTCCGGCCGCGCGCGCAACGCCGAGCGGGGGCAGAACGTGATCACGTTCCAGGACGTCGCCGGGGTGGACGAGGCCAAGGACGAGGTCAAGGAGATCGTGGACTTCCTCCGATACCCGGAGCGCTTCTCCGCAGTCGGCGGCCACATTCCGAAGGGCGTGCTGCTCATCGGCCCTCCTGGCACCGGCAAGACGCTCCTCGCGCGCTCGATTGCCGGCGAAGCAGGGGTGCCGTT
>JALZOC010000584.1 GCA_030857365.1 Acidobacteriota bacterium | reverse complement strand
ACACTTGGGCGAACGAGCGGTTACTGGATTTCTGTGCCGGGTTGGACGATGCAACGCTCGACGCGACGGGGGGCGGCACGTATGGCAGTGTCCGCGACACACTCGTCCATCTATTTGGTGCGCAGGGGCGCTATGTCCATTTGCTGACCGGGCAGGCGCCGCAGACGATGGTTTCGGAGCGCGAGCCGTGGCCTGGCTTCGAGACGCTACGGGCCAGCGCGCGCGTCAGCGGCAGCGCGTTGGAGGCGGTCGCGGCGCGGGCGGATTCGATGGATATCCTGCGCGGCGAGCGGGGTGGTCAGCCGTACGAGTTGCCGGTCGGGGTCGTGATGACGCAGGCGATCAACCATGCGACCGAGCACCGCGCGCATATCAACACGATCCTGACGCAGGCGGGTATCGAGCCGCCGGAACTCGATAGCTGGAACTGGTTCGAGCAAGGTCTTGTGTAAGCTGCGTCGAAGCGAGCAGTGATCCGGGGCTCGTGCCGGATCGTCGCCTGCTGGCTGTCACCGGAATTGCCGCCGTCGTCGCGGTCGGCTGGGCGCCAGCGTTGCCGTTGTCATCGTCATCATCGCCGCCATCCCGGCGCTGAATTGCAACACTCGTCGTCGTGTCACCCGATCGTCAAGCATCTGGCATTCTCTTCGGTTGTTCGCGAGACCCCGAACCGGGGTAGTTTCACGGTAGCCAGCCGCTGGTGCGCCGTCCGTGAGGTTGCCGGCGATGCGTCATTGATGCGTAAGAGTCCCGGTTCGTCAGTCGGAGAGCCAGAGGTGTGTGTCTGGGTGGAACGCGAACCAGGCGAACCAGAATCCGCGGACTGGGACATGTTCAGACAATTGTGACCCGGTCAGTTCGCCGCCAATCGCGAGGCCGGCGACGTTCCAATGGCTGCCGGTCTCGTCGTCAATGAGTGCGTCGTCGTCCGGCGCGCGGCGGAAGGACAACGTCCGGCCATCGAGACGCCGTTCGAAGACGCGGATCGTGTTGCCGGCGGTCAGATCAGCCACGATCAGGAGCGGCCTATCGCCGAGCGTGTCGTTGACCGGTCCGTCAGCGATCACCTGCTCGTCCGGCCAGGCGCCGAAGGTTGTGCGGTCCAACTCGACGCCGGTGACGCGCGTCTTCGGATGCAGCCGGTCGTCGCGGTCGCCGACTGGAAACCAGACCTCGTCGTTGGTGTCATAGCCTCGGTAGGGTGTGGCGTCGTAGTCGCGCTTGTGGCCGGTCAGGCGCGTGAGCACGTCGGAATCGGGATAGGTCGCCCGCCACTCATCCCAGGTCATCATCTCGCTCGGGTAGAGCGCCAGGCGCGTCCCGGCCTGCTCGCCGACGACGGCCGTCCCGGTGATCTGTGACCAGAGCGAGTCGGAGGCGCGGTCATACATGAGCAGGTCGGACTTATAGAGCTTGCCGGAGACGCCGAACTCGACATGCTCGCCCGCGACGGCCGGGACGAAGACGATGCCGGTTCCGCAGAGCGGACAATAGGTGATCAGCAGCGGCTGGCCATCGAAGACATCGTTGGCGATTTCGTGCCAGACGAGGATCTGGAACGGATAGGCGCGGCGTTTGCCGTTTACCTCGACGCCGATGACGAGGCCGTTGCCGTGGTAGTTCAGCGCGTCCCAGCCGTCAGGCCCGCTGAAGTGGGGCGAGTCGATCGAAGGGATGCCGTCTTTCGGTGGACCGCCAGCTTGAACCTCATCGAGCGGGATCAGGTGCTTCGTGCCGTCGTCCGCGATCTGGACCGATGGGTAGTGGCCGTCCGGCCCGACCTGCGGCGGGCCAGACGCGGCGATTACAGGTGATTGGCCGGCAGGCGTGGCGGCGGGTTCGCCGCCGCAGGCGGTCAGAACGATACCGGCCAGCAGAACACAGATGATGCCGTGCATCCGCCCGCCACTCATGGCCTGGCCGATCCTTGTTCCAGGAGCGCCGTGACCTTGGCGAGCATATCGTCCCAAGTCAGAAAGCCGAGGTGGGCATCGACGATCCGACCGTCGGCGTCGATGAAGTAGCTGGACGGCATCGATCGTACCCGATAGCCGGCTACGACGCCCTGTTCGGTGTCGTAGACCAGCTCGTAGTTGGCGCCGATTCGCTCGGCGAAGCCGGACCCACTGGCGACCGAGTCTCCGGCGTTGACGCCCAGGACGACGAGTTGACCATCGAACTGCTCGGCGATGCGCTGCATGTCTGGCATCTCTTCCAGGCAGAAGGTGCACCAGGTGGCCCAGAAGTTGAGGAAGACCGGCTGGCCACGCAGGTCAGCCAGGTGCAGGATGCTGCCATCGGCGCGCTTCAGCCTGAAATCGGGCGCGAGTTCGCCGGGGCGCGGCGCGTCCTCGGCCGCGCCGGACATCCCAAACGTCGTGTCGGGTTCGTCTGCCCAGGGCCGTGTCACCCAGCCGACGGCGCCGGCGAACAGGAGCGCCCCGATCAAGGCCAGTGTCGAGAGCCAATCGCGGCGAGACCGGGTCCGTGTCGTGTCGTATTCGATGGTAGGCATGCTGTTCTCAATCGCTGAGCGAGCGCTTCTATTCTAATGGTGATGGTATCGCGCTGTGGCTGGCGGCGTCTGTGATGCGGCATACAGACCATCCAGCCGCTTCATCACTATGCTGGGGCCAGACGGAGAGGCGGCAACGTTGACCACCTGTCTCCGTTATGAGCGCGCGGCAGTGGCGATGTTGACGGCTCCGTCACCTGAACTGGCGTCCATAGCACGCATTCTGGCACGGCCCGTGCGCCGCCATCTTCGGACGGCGTGTGCATGTGCCCACAGGACGGCAACCCGCAGTATCCAGGATGGTCGGCGCACGGCCGGGATACGATCATTCGCGCCACCGGCAAGCGTGCAGGCGGCGGCATTGAGCGCGGCGTCTTCCGCGCTGCACCGGGGAGGTTCATGTGACGGCGACCAGTGATCGTGTCCAAACG
>JALZOC010000583.1 GCA_030857365.1 Acidobacteriota bacterium | reverse complement strand
GATGGTGCCCGCGCGGGGCCCGCACATGCTCGCGCAGCAGCTGCCCGGCGGGCGTCAGCAGCCGGACGTGGAGATCCGTCCACTGCACCGACAGGCGCTGCCCGATCCACCCGGGCGGCGCCGAGTAGTACGCGGCCTCGATCTCGACGCAGCCATCGAGATGGACCGTGCGCCGGCCGTAGCGGTAGTAGCGAAACGGCTCGAGCGGCAGCGGCTGCAGCGCCGGCCGCTCCTCCGCAAACATCGCCGCGACCTGGCGCTTGGTCGTGCCGTGGATGCGCGTGTCGGCCCAGTGCACCTCCCAGCGATCGAGATACGTCTGCGCTGCCTCCAGGGTCTCAAAGCGCAGACCGCGGAGCGGCGTCTTCTGCGTGTGGCCGATCCCGGCCTCGACTTTCCCCTTGCGATCCGGGTCGCGGACGCGGCACGGCAGGCCGACGACGCCGTAGTGCGCGAGGACGTCGCGATACAGGGGATTGAGCGCGGGCTCGTAGACGTCGGGAGTGAGGACGCCCTCTTTGAGGTTGTCGAGGACGACCGTGCGGGTCGATCCGCCGAGCCGCCGAAACGCGCGCTCGTGCAGCTCGGCCCACGTCTGCGCGCTCGAGGCCCAGATCAACAGCCGAACCGCCTTGCGGGAAAAGCCGAGCGTCAGGACGAAGAGCCGGGTCCGCCGATACTGGCCGCTTGACGGATGGCGCACCATCGGTCCGTCGCCATAATCGACCTGTGACTCGTCCCCCGCGGCCGTGGCGATGACGACGCGGGCTTCCGCCGGCACGCGCGCACCCAGCTGGCGGACAAACCGTCGGACACTGGCGTACCGCGCGGCAAACCCGTGGTCGTCGACCAGGTCTTGCCAGATCGCCATGGCGTTGCGGCCGTGGCCGAGGGCGTCGACGATCAGATCGCGGTAGGGCTCACAGGCGCTGGCGCACGGTGCGCGGTCGGGCGGCGGCCAGGGCACCGGCGTGGGGTCGGTGGACACCCCGCCAACAATGGCCGGTTTTGCCGTCCCTTCCCCTGGTCGCCCTCGGCCGCGGACGGCGACACCGGCGGCCCGCAGATACGCGCCGGCCGTTTCTCGCCGGACCCCGGTCTCCTGCTCGATGCGCCGGAGCGACCATCCCAGGCGCCCCAACGCCACCACTTGCTGCTGCTTGTTTACATCCAAGACATTCACCATGCGACGGAGGAGTACACGTCCTCGCCGCCGTCAACGTCTCGGTCGCCAGCCTCAGAAAATGGCCGGTTTTGAAATGTCGATCAATGGCCGGTTTTGGGTGTCCACCGAGGTTCGTCGAAGGAGATGATTAGCTGCTCTCCCGCAGACGTGCGAGTCAGCTAATCTGTGTAATCTGTTGATTCTGCTTGTGGTGGTGACCCAGATTCTCCCCAGATGGAACCCACTGACCAGCTGGATCCGTCAAATCGAAGACTCCCAGAGAGCCGCGTAAGCCGGTTTGCTAAACGGAATCCGCCAACGACACATTCGACTACCTCGTAAAGTCTTCCGTTTCTTCCACTTCGCGAATCAAGTGATCTGGCTTTCGTTGCCTCTGCATGCCTGCTGTGGGCTCTCACAGGGACATAGCCCCCTTTGCAGGATCCAAGCGACCGCATCACTCAGCGCGACCGTCCGACACCAGCGATGATCGAGTCGCCGGTTGCTACGCAGAGGGTCAGCCCTCCCTACTCGAGCAGTGCGCGCCACCCGATCATGACACGGATGTCGCTCGGCCGCGGCGCAGGTGTCCGGTCGATGAAGTACACAATTTTCTTCCGAGCCCGTGGTCCGTTCGCTTCAACTCGCTGAATACAAACGTGATCACGTCGGCGCTAGGTGGGAGCGCCGGCGTGTGGGATAATCTGAGGCCGACCGCTCGCAAGTTGTTGATTCTAAAAACGGAGAGATGGCCGAGTGGGCGAAGGCGCACGCTTGGAAAGCGAATCCCTGGAGCGACACCAGGCCACTCCGAAGCGGCTCAACGCACACGGGATCAGCGAGTTAACCTTCCAACCTATCAACCGGTGTGCGTCAATAAACGTCGATGTCTTCGAGGTTTTGACCCCGACGTATCACATTCCTATCACAATCGACTCGCCGACTTAGAGGCGTCTTCTTCTGTATTCCTCTGTGTTCGTCACTCGTTCTGTTACGTGAGTGATTGATCAGGGGCCTGTCGGCTATTCACGAGGCGACCATCTCTGACCGGAGGCGAGTGGCCGGACGGTGAGCGCACCGCCGTGCCAGTTCGCAAACGACTACGGCTTCGTGCCGGGCTTTGCACCAGTGGTGTTGCGAAGCGATGATTGCCAGTTGATGTAGAGGCTGATCGTCGGGCGCGTGTGCGGCTTGACCGATTCGAGGAGAAAACGCTGGCCGTCCCCGTTCACGGAGTAGTTCACGGGGTACGGCGCGTACGCGGAGCGCAGGCTCGTTTGAAAGAGCGCCCTGGGCGGCTGGTAATCGAATGTCTTCCCCGTGGTGACCGGCACGCTCATCAACTTTCTATCGGCGCCGAGAAAGAACAGCTCGTTGCCATCGCTCCGCCACACCGGCTGCGAGCCACCGGCCTGCGAGATCTGTCGTTTCGCGCCCGGTTCAAGAAACGGCTCGACGTATACCTCGAGACGACCCGTCTCGTCGGACGCGTAGGCGATCCAGCGATCGTCGGGTGAGAGCCGCGGCTGAATGTCGAGACCCTCCGTCTGGATGACTCGCCGCAACGCGCTCGTTCGGATGTCGAACGCCATGATGTCACGGCTGGTTGTCGGCTGCGTCACACTGACGACGGCGATGCTGCCGTCACTGGTCCAATCGGCCGCATAGAAGTTGCCCGCCCTCGCGATCTCCGACTCGAGAGGCACTCGGCCGATCTCACGCTCCCGGCGAGTGCCGGACGT
This sequence comes from Acidobacteriota bacterium, assembly GCA_030857365.1. Classification (GTDB taxonomy): domain Bacteria; phylum Acidobacteriota; class Vicinamibacteria; order Vicinamibacterales; family 2-12-FULL-66-21; genus JALZOC01. Next base: position 41 of record JALZOC010000583.1, on the reverse strand, counting down.
CGGGCGGCTGAACAATGTGAGCAGGCTCGACTCGACAGAAC
>JALZOC010000074.1 GCA_030857365.1 Acidobacteriota bacterium | reverse complement strand
CGGCAGATGAGCACGAGCACGTCGCCTTCGGCAATCCGGCGCGCCTTGATGGCGCGGATCGCCGCAGGCTCGCTGACGAATACGCGCGCGGGTCCCGTCAGCCGGTACATGCCGTCAGCACCGACGACCGCCGGATCGATGGCGGTGCTCTTGATGAGCGATCCGTCCGGGACAAGGTTGCCCACCGGGAAGCAGACTGTCGAGGTGAGCCCCCGCGCTGCCGCCTGATCCGGCGACATGATGACGTCATCCGGATTCACGCCGTGCCGGCTTTGCAACTCGCGGCGCAGCCGCGCGCGGCGTTCTGAATCCTCCCACGCGTCGAGCTGCTCTCCCATCGTGAGTCCGCTCGCCGTCAACACGGCGAGGTCGAGCAGGCCGGCGCGCCGCAAGTGGAGCATCACCTCGGGCACGGCCCCCGCGAGGAACACTTCCACCGTCGGGTGATTACGCGGGCCATTGGGGAGCGCGTCGACGAGCCGCGGCACCTCGCGGCTGACCCGCGCCCAGTCCCGGGCCGTCGGACGCCGCAGTCCCGCGGCGTGCGCGATCGCCGGCACGTGCAGCACCAGGTTCGTCGATCCGCCAAACGCGGCATGCGTCACCATGGCGTTCTGCAGCGACGCCTCGGTGAGGATGCGCCGCATCGTGATGCCCCCCTTCTCGAGCGCCATCACCGCGAGAGCCGAGCGGCGTGCCATGTCGAGCCAGATCGCGTGGCCCGAGGGGGCCAGCGCCGAATGTCCCAGCGACATCCCGAGCGCCTCGCCGACCACCTGGGCGGTCGCCGCGGTGCCCAGGAACTGGCAGCCGCCGCCGGGCGACGCGCACGCGCGGCATCCCGCCTCGGCCGCCTGTTCCAGTGTCAGCTCGCCGTGGGCGAACCGCACGCCGATCGTCTGCACGCGCCCCGCATCCTCCCCTCCCTCGGCCGGCAGCGTCACGCCGCCCGGCACCAGCACACAGGGAAGATCGCCGCTTCCGGCAAGCGCCATCATCATGGCGGGCAGCCCCTTGTCGCAGGTCGCGACACCCAGCACCCCGCGCCGGGTCGGAAGCGAGCGAATCAGCCGCCGGAACACGGTCGCGGCATCGTTTCTGAACGGCAGGCTGTCGAACATGGCGGTGGTGCCTTGCGACCGGCCGTCGCACGGATCCGTGCACGCCGCCGCAAACGGAATGGCGCCCGCCGCCTTGAACGCGCCCGCGGCCGCTTCCATCAGGAGGCCAACCTCCCAGTGTCCCGTGTGATAACCGAGCGCGATTGGCGTGCCGTCGGCCGCCCGGATGCCGCCGTGCGTCGAGAGCATCAGGAACTCTTTGGCGCCGAGCGTGGCGGGATCCCAGCCCATGCCCGCGTTCTGCGTCCATCCGAAGAGATCCCCGGATGGCCGTTCGCGCAGCATCTCCGCCGTCAGCGGCAGGGCGCCGGCAGGGCCCGCCGCCCGCGTCGGGACATCGAGAATGGCCGCATCCGCCGCGTCGAATGGATTCTGAGTCATCGCTTCCTCGTGCCGTGCGCCGGTGCTGCCGGCGCGGAATGCGGGCCCGGACGCATCAGCACCAGGCCCGCGAGAATCATCACCAGCGCAGCCCAGTGCGCCACCGTCAGGCCGCCAAGCACCCGCTCGTTGACCCGGATGAGTTCGATCAGGAACCGCGCCGCCCCGGCCAGCGCCAGGTAGCGGCCGAGCACCACGCGATCGCGCACGCCAGCCCGGCGCCATCGGACGAGGATCACGGCCAGAGGCACCAGGAACATCGCCTCGTACAGCTGCGTCGGATGCACGCGTTCGACCGTGGGCGGAAGCCCCTGCGGGAAGGCGACGCCCCACGGCAGGTCGGTCGGTCGGCCGTAATCGTCGCCAACCAGGAAACAGCCGACGCGCCCGATCGCATGGCCGGCCGCGAGTGCGGGCGAGGCGGCGGCGATCGTCCGCACAAGTGGATACCCCTTGACGACGAAATACAGCAGCGCGGCGCCGACGCCACCGACGAGGCCGCCGAACCAGCTGAGGCCTCCCCTGCTGAACAGCAGGCCGCTGAACGGCTCTTCGCCCATGTGCTCCGCCACCCAGAGCAGCTTGGCCCCCGCCAGCCCACCGAGAACGCCGATGATGCCGCCGTCCACCGCATCTTCGGGCAGGCCGCTCCGGGCAAGCTCACGGCGGAACATGGAGATGCCGACGAGCGCGGCGACAGCCACCAGCACGCCGAAGCTGGTGATCTCGAATCCACCCACACTGAACAGAACTGGATACATGCGTCGCTTTCCAACAGCCGGTCCACAGCCCGTGGCGATGCGCGGACGGGCCTCACTCAGGCGCCATTGTACGCGGGCACTGCCTCCCGCGCAGCTCACGGCAGCGCTCCCGGGCTGCCGCACCGTGGAAGGCAGCGCGCGTCCCGCACCCACTGCTGCCCCGTCCACTTGTGTTTATGCGATCCGGCGGTCTACAGTTTGCGGGATGTCGGAGGCACAGAAGCTGGCGGGGCGAGTCGCGATCGTAACCGGTTCGGAGCGCGGCATCGGCAAGGGAATCGCACTCGAGCTGGCGCGGCACGGGTGCCGAATCGCCGTCAATTACCCGGGCGTGCCCGACGCCGCGGAGGCGACGGCGGACGAGATTTGCCAGCTGGGCGCCGATGCCTTCGCCGTCAAGGCTGACGTCGGCGCGCGCCCCGAAGTGCGTGCCATGGTTGCGGAGGTCGTTTCCCGCTTCGGGCGGCTTGACATTCTCGTGAACAACGCGGGCGTCCAGACCTGGACGCCTTTGCTGGACGTCACCGAAGACGAGTGGGATCTCGTGATCCGCACCAACCTCAAGGGAACTTTTCTGTGCACGCAGGCGGCCGCCCTCCACATGAAGGATCATGGCGGAGGCGCCATCGTGAACATCGGATCGGGCAGCAACAAGGTCCCCTTTCCCGGTTTGATCGCATATACGGCGAGCCGGGGGGGCATCGAGATGCTCACGAAGGTGTCGGCCGTCGAACTGGGCCCGCTGCGCATCCGCGTGAACTGCGTCGCCCCCGGGGCAATCGAGGTGGAGCGCACGAAGCGCGAGCTGCCCGATTACGCGGGCACGTGGGGACGCGCCACGCCGCTCGGCCGCATCGGCACTCCCGCGGATGTCGCCGGCGCGGTCGCCTTTGTCGTGAGTGACGCTGCGTCCTTCATCACCGGGCAGACACTCATGGTCGACGGCGGGCTGTTCACACAGGCCCCCTGGGCGCAGTCTTGAGACAACACATGTTCCGGCTGGATGGGAAAACCGCGTTCGTCACCGGGGCGGGCTCGGGCATCGGGGAGGCCACCGCCGGGGCGCTCGCGGCGGCCGGCGCCATGGTCTTCATCGCGGACCGGGACGAGCCCGGCGGGCAGCGCGTGGCCGCCGCCATTCGTAACGCCGGCGGGCGAGCGGAATTCTACCCGTTCGACGTCACCGACGAAGGGGCATGCACGGAGGCCGCGGAACACGTGGCGCGGCAGGGGCACCCCGACATCCTCGTCAACAATGCCGGCGTGGGACATGTCGGCACGATCCTGCAGGCGGCCGGAACCGATCTGGACCGCCTGTACGCCGTCAACGTTCGCGGCGTCTTCAACGTGAGCAAGGCCTTCATCGGCGGGATGCTCGAGCGGCGCAAGGGCTCGATCGTGAACATCGCGTCGATTGGCGGGATGGTCGGCATCCGCGATCGGCTGGCCTACTGCACAACGAAATTCGCCGTCGTCGGACTCACCAAATCGATGGCGCTCGATCACGCCATCGACGGCGTGCGGGTCAATTGCATCTGCCCCGCCCGGGTCGAGACCCCGTTCGTCTCCGCGCGGATCAAAGAGTACCCGGATCCGGAAGCCGCCTATCGCGAGATGACCGCCTCTCAGCCGGTCGGACGCATGGGCAGGCCGGAGGAAATCGCGGCCGCCGTGCTGTATCTCTCGAGCGACGAGGCGGCGTTCATCACGGGCAGCGCACTCGTGATCGATGGCGGATGGAGCGCCGGGCGATGATGCAGACGAACCTCCCGCAAACACCGGTCGCGATGGCGACGCTCGTCGTCGATTCCCGCTGCACGCTCGGCGAAGGGATCACCTGGTGGGCGGAGCGGGCGACGCTCCTCTGGACCGACATCCAGAGCTCCCGACTGTGGTTCCATGCGCCGGGCGACGGAGCCACGCGCAGCTGGGCGCTTCCCGACCGGCTTGGCTCGATGGCGGTGTGTGTCTCGGGCGCACTGCTCCTCGGCCTGGCCAAGGGGCTCGCGTATGCCGACCTCGACACCGCGACGGGCGACGATCTCGCCGCCACGCCGGCCGTGCCCGTCGAGCCAGATCTCCCCACCACCCGTGTCAACGACGGGCGCACGGACCGGTCCGGCAATTTCGTGTTCGGCACGATGAACGAGGAGGAAGGCAAGGCGCCGATCGGCGGCTTCTACCAGTACTCAGCCTCCGCGGGGCTCAGGCGCCTCGCGGTGGGCGGCGTCCACATCGCGAACAGCATCTGCTTCAGCCTGGACGGCCGGACGATGTACTTCTGCGATTCGACCAGCCGGCGAATCATGCGGTGTGACTACGACGCCGAGACCGCGTCAGCCACCAACGTCCGCGAGTTCGTGGTGTTCGGACCCCACCAGGGGACTCCCGACGGGTCCGTCATCGACAGCGACGATTGCCTCTGGAATGCGGAATGGGGTGCCGCACGGGTCCGCCGGTATACACCCGATGGAGTCCTCGACCGCTCGATCGCGGTGCCGGCAAAGAATCCGACGTGCGTGGGGTTCGGCGGACGACACCTCGACGACCTGTTCATCACGTCCGCGCGGCAGGAGATGACGCCGGAAGAACTCGCGCACACACCGGAGGCTGGCAGCGTCTACTGCGTGGCTGGTGCGGGCGTGCAGGGCGTACCGGACGCGCTGTTCAAGGACGCGTAAGAATGCCCGGGCCCAGACCCCGATGGCTCAGCGGCCGGCTGCGATGGCCTTGTGGGGCAGCGCCCAGGCGAACAGGGCGGAGCCGCCGCCCACCAGCACGTATTGACGTCCGTCGAGCTCGTAGGTGATCGGCCCGTTGCCGACCCGCCCGATGCTCGAATGCCAGAGCGTGGCGCCATCGGACGTGCGCAGCGCGAACACGCTCGTGCCTGTATCACCGCTGAAGGTCAGGCCCGTCGCCGTCGTCAGCACACCCGCGCTGCCCTCGCCGCCGATCGGGTGGTCCCAGCGGATTTTGCCTGTCTGATAATCGATGGCCCTGAGGGAGCCCTTGCCCGAGACGCCGTAATTTGCGCCGGCCCACCCGTAGTCGCCGTGCTCCTTCTTGTAGAAGTAGAGCCCGTACGCATCCTGCGCACTGACGATGAAGAGGCCCGTGGCGGGGTCGAAGCTAGGCGAGCGGTAATTCGTGCCTCCGCCCTCGTTCGGTGCCACCAGTCGGCCGTCGCGCGCCGGCTCCATGTCGGGGTTCGGAACGGGGCGTCCCTCGCTGTCGATGTCCTTGGCCCAGTTCACGGTGGCGAACGGCGTGGTCAGCAGGTTCTTTCCGTTCGTGCGGTCGAGCACGAAGAAATAGCCGTTGCGCGATGCCTGCATCAGCATCCTGCGGGGCTGGCCGTTGAAGTTGCCGTCGACGAGGACCGGCACTTCCGCGGCATCCCAGTCGTGCGTGTTGTGCGGAGACACCTGGTACCCCCACACGAGCTCACCGGTCTCGGGCCGCAGCGCGAGAATGCTGCACGTCCACCGGTTGTCTCCCGGTCGCGCTTCGCCGTTCAGGACGGGCGTCGGATTGCCGGTACCGACGTAGACGAGGTTCAGCTCGGGATCGTAGGTGCCGGTCATCCACATCTGGCCGCCGGTCGCTCCGCCGGCAATGGAGCCGGGAGTGCCGGGAGGCGGAGTGCTGTAGAAGGTCCAGAGTGTCTTGCCAGTCTCCGGGTCGATCGACTTGAGGATGCCTGGCAGGTTGTCGAAGTCGCCGGCGACCCCGACGAGCATGTGCTTGCCGACGACCAGCGGGGCGTTGGTGGACCAGTATCCTTTCTTCGCGTCGGCGATCACGACATCCCACTTGACCTTGCCGTCGCGCGCGTCGAGCGCGATCAGGTGCGCGTCCGGCGTCGTCAGGAAAACGGTGTCCCTGTAGATCGCGGCCCCCCGGTGGCCGATCTTGAAGCCGGTATTCGGCGGATACGTGTAGCGCCAGATCTGGCGCCCCGTGCGGGCGTCAATCGCCCACATGTTGTCGGGCATCGTGACGTACATGACGCCGTTCACAAGAATCGGCGTCGCCTTGATGGCCGCGGGGAGGCCCGTCTGGAACGACCATGCAAGCGTGAGCTGGTTCACGTTCTCCGGGGTGATCTGCGCGAGCCGGCTGTGGCGCTGGCCGCTGTAGTCGCCGTGATAGGTCGGCCAGCTGTCGGGCGGCGGCTTCAGGAGCATCGCGGGATCGAGCCCCTGGGGAGCCTGTGCCGCGAGGATTCCACAGAACGCCAGGGGCGCGAGAAGGGCGAGAGCCGTAACGGCGGAGGGTCGACTTGTCATGCTCGTACTCACCTATTTGAGCGTCTGCAGGTACGCGAGGACGTCGTGCAGATCAGCGTTCGTGTACTTCGGGAGCAGGGCGAGGTGCGCCTCGAACGGGTTCGTGACGCTCACCTTCACCTGGCTCGTCGGCCAGGATCGATACCAGCCGTTCGCATCGGTGATCGCGATCGTGAACTCGTCCTGGTACACCACTTTGCCTGTCACCGTCTGATTCGAGGGCAGCGTGATCGTCGCCGAAGGGAGGGTGGTCGGCGCGCCGCCTCGTCCGCGGCCGCCCGGATAGAGCATCCGTTGCAGCAGCGTCAGCCCCTGAAGTCGCGAGGCCAGCCCCGCAAAGTCCCCGGCTGGCGAGTGGCACTTCGCGCACCCGCCGGCGCCGTTGAAGAATTGCTGCCCCGCCTGCGCGTTCCCAGTCTGGAGATCCTCGACGTCGACGGTGCGCCGGCTCCCGACGAGCGATTCTGCCCTGGTCTTCGCGTCGTGGATGAAGGCCACCATCGCCGCGATGTCCGCGTCGGGCAGGTTGAACGGCGGCATGCCCTTCTCCGGGCGTCCGTTGCGGATGACGGGCCCGATCTTGTCGCCGCGAACGTCCTCGGCCACCAGTGCGGAGCGCGTGAGGTCCGCTCCCGTCTCTCCGCCCATGGCGTCTCGCCCGTGACAGAAACCGCACTGGGACGCGAACGCCACGCGCCCGGCGTCCACCTGCGCGGGGGGATATCGTTGCGGAGTGACCGTCTGGGGCGGGCGCTGCGATGCCGGACTTCCGGCGCGGCCTCCACCCTGATCGCCGCCACCCCGTCCGGTCACCGGCTGGGTGCCGCCGCGTCCGGCCGGTGTCTGCGGTGATCCCGGCGGCGGAACCGGCGGCGCCTGGGCGTGAATAAGGACCACCCCCAGCACCAGCGCGACAGAGGGGATCGTCAGGCGGAAGAACGTGCGAACGGAAAACATCATGGTGGCGCGGACGAGTATATGGGGTTTCAGCTCGACGTCAACGCCGCGGAAACTGACTCCTCGATCGATTCCACTGTTCAGCCTCGAATCGGCTGCCAGCGGCTCGGCTTGTATACTGTCCGGCACGCGTGATCGCCGATCTGCCGTTCTTCGTCATAGCAGCTCCGCCGGGCGGCTGCTACTTCCCTACCTACTGCGTAGCCGCTCGATACACGCGGCACAGCTATAACACCGACCTCGACTGCAATGGGATTGGGGATCCGTGGGGTATATGCCGCGTCTAACGGTGGGCCCGCATTTGCATTGGGTGCTCGCAGGACCGTGCCGCGTATAAAGGCACCTTCATTCACCCAGCACGGAGGACGTGATGAAACGGCAATTTCTTTTCGGAACGATGATCGCGGTTGCGCTTGGCGCCGGCGCAGCGGCGCAGACGGCGAGTGGAACCCCTGGACAGACGGGCAGCACGAGCGGGAGCTCGATGTCGGGCCAAGCGCAGACCGTCGTCGCGACGGGGTGTCTCACGTCAGGGTCGGGCAGCGGAAGCACCGCGTCCGGGTCGACGGGAACCACGGGAGCCACCGGGACGAGCGGCAGCGCGTCTGGCGCCGGCGGCAGCTTCATGCTGACCAAGGCGACCCTTTCGAGCGGCGCGTCCGGCAGCGGTTCGATGGGTTCATCGAGCGGCGCAGGCGCGACCGGCTCGAGCACCGGCTCAACGGGCTCCACGTCGGGCACCGGCTCGACGGGTTCCACGGCGGGTGGCACCGGCGCGCCCGGATCGACGGGCGCCGGAACGCCGAGCGCCGGATCGCCGGGCGCCGGATCGACGGGGTCGACGGGCGCTGGATCGACGGGGTCGACGGCGAGCGGAGCGGGTTCGTCCTCGGGCAGCTCCGGCTCGATGGCGGGCGGCGCGGGCCAGTCGTTCAAGCTCGTGGGCGGGCAGCAGAGTGATTTGCAGAAGTATGTAAATTCGCGCGTCGAAGTTCGCGGCACGCTCGAGTCCGCGGGTTCGTCGTCGTCGGGCGCCTACGGCACCGGCAGCGGGTCGACCGGCTCGACCGCGGGCACCGGCTCCACCACGGGCGGGTCGACGGGCTCCACTGCGGGCACGGGT
>JALZOC010000073.1 GCA_030857365.1 Acidobacteriota bacterium | reverse complement strand
CGGTAAATGGCACGAACGTGCCGGTCTGGGCCTTGAAGAAGTCGTTGCGCCACCCGATGCCGAAGTCCGACGCCGCCCGGCCGCTCATCGCCTCGTCTGCCAGGGTGACGAGCGTTGCGCCGTCCCGGCGTGTCGCCTCGTCCAGCTGATCCTGCCCGCCGCCCGCGCCGTCCTGCCCTCCGGCGGCTCCGGGACTTCCCGCGACCAGCGCGCAGATCAGCATCGCGGCCAGGACGACGGACCGTCGCTGCCGCGCATGTCCCCGGTGCTCTACGGACCGCCCTGATCGTCCACCCATGCAAGTGGCTGATAAAACCTCTCGATCATAGGCGACCTCCCCTGGCAAGTCAAAGCGATCCGGCGGGGGAAACCAGCCTCGCACGGGCCATTTTCGGCGGCCGGCGGCCGCCCGGCACCGCGGCGCCGACTGCCGGAGTGGTATCATCTCGGGTTTATGGCTCGCCTGCCGAAACTCCTGGACGTGAGCGTGCCGCTCGCCGCCGGAATGCCCGCGTACCCCGGGAATCCCGATTTCGAGTTGCAGCCCATCAAGCGCATCGCCGAGGGCGCCAGCTCGAACGTCTCCCGCCTGGTGATGGGGACGCACACCGGGACGCACGTCGACGCCCCCCGCCACTTCCTGGAAGACGGCGCGGGCGTGGATGCCCTCCCACTCGACCTGCTCCTGGGCCGCGCGCGCGTCGTCGAGATCACCAAGCGCGGCGGTATCGGCGCGGAGGAGCTCGCCGCCGCCGGGCTGCGTGAAGACCTGCGCGTGCTCCTGAAAACGCCGAACTCGGCCCTCTGGAACGACACGGGCTTCCACCAGGACTACACCTACATTACGGAAGAAGGAGCCCGCTACCTCGTGACGCAAGGCGTCAAGGTCATCGGCGTCGACTATCTGTCGGTCGAGCAATTCAAGAAAGCGGGCGCGCCCGCGCATCGCGCGCTGCTTTCACAGGGAATCGTCATCATAGAGGGACTGAATCTCTCCGACGCGGACCCGGGCATGTACGAGATGTACTGTCTACCGCTGCGTGTCGCCGGGGGGGACGGCGCTCCCGCCCGCGTCATTCTCAAGCGCTGAGGGGTGTCTTGACGTGCTGGACGATGTTCTCGTCATGGTCTTGGCCGGGGGGGCGGGCGAACGCCTGTATCCGCTCACGAAGGAACGCGCAAAGCCGGCGGTGTACTTCGGAGGGCCGTATCGGATCATCGACTTCACCCTCAGCAACTGCATCAACTCCGGGCTGCGCAGGATCTTCATCGCGCTCCAGTACAAGTCGCTGTCGCTCAGCCGCCATCTCCGGATGGGATGGAGCGTGGTCGCGGACGAACTGGGCGAGTTCATCGAGATTCTGAGCCCGCAGAAGCGCGTCGGCGAGCATTGGTACCTGGGCACCGCCGACGCCGTGTATCAGAACCTCTATTCCATCCTCCGCGAGAACCCGCGCCACCTGATCGTGCTCTCCGGCGACCACGTCTACAAGATGGACTACGCCAAGATGCTGCGCTTCCATCGCGACCACGGCGCGGGCGCCACGCTCGCCGCCATCGAGGTCCCGGCCGAGGAAGCCGACCGCTTCGGCGTGCTGCAGGTCGACGGGCAGGATCGGCTCACCGGGTTCCTCGAGAAGCCCAAGGACCTTCCGGCCGGGACGCAGGTGCTCGCGTCGCTCGGCATCTATATTTTCGACATGGACGTGCTCGTCCCGGCGCTGGAGGAAGACGCGCGGCAGAGCTCGTCGCACGACTTCGGCAAGGACATCATCCCGCAGCTCCTCGCGACCGTGCCGATCTTCGCCTACCGCTTCTACGACGAGAACAAGAAGGGGGCGAAGTACTGGCGCGACATCGGGACGATCGACGCCTATTACGACGCCAACATGGACCTCTGCCACGTGAACCCCGACTTCAATCTGTACGATCCGGAGTGGCCGCTGCGCACGAACCAGATCCAGGCGCCCCCGGCGAAGTTCGTGTTCGCCGACGAGGGCCGGCGCTGCGGACAGGCGCTCGACTCGGTGATCTCCGCCGGCTGCATCATCTCGGGCAGCCGGGTCACCGGCTCCGTGCTCTGCCCGAACGTCCGCGTCCATAGCTTCTGCGACATCGACCAGAGCATTCTGATGCCCGGCGTGCGGGTGGGGCGGCACGCGCGCATCCGGCGCGCGATCGTGGACCGCGACGTCTTCGTGCCCCGCGGGGCGCTCATCGGCTACAACGATGAAGAAGATCGCCGCCGTCACACGGTCAGCGACAGCGGCATCATCGTCGTCACCAGGGACGACGAGCCGTACGTTGGAACGATCGGCGCGGAGGCCCTGCAGAACGAGGCGGAGTTCGACCAGCGAGGGTCGGAGAAATAGGACGGAGAGCGCGACACGTGCGACGTGGCACGTGCCAGGTGCAACGTGCGCCACGTGTGACGTGCACGTGCTGCTCCGTACGACGCAGGACCAGCGCATTTTTCGCGAGGTGAGAGTGAAGATTCAGGCAGTCAAGGGGCGCGAGATCATCGATTCGCGCGGCAATCCTACGGTGGAAGTGGACGTGACCCTCGAAGGCGGCGCGTTCGGGCGCGGCGCGGTGCCGTCCGGGGCGTCGACGGGGCAACGCGAGGCGCTGGAGCTGCGAGACGGAGACAAGAAGCGGTTCCTCGGCAAGGGTGTCACGGCGGCCGTCTCGCACGTCAACGGCGAGATCGCCAGGGTGCTCGTCGGTCGCGATGCGGACCAGCGCGCGATCGACACCTTTCTCATAAAGCTCGACGGCACGCCGAACAAGGGCCGCCTCGGAGCGAACGCGCTGCTCGGCGTCTCGATGGCGCTGGCGCGCGCGAACGCGGCCGCCGCGGGGATACCTCTCTATAAGCACCTGGCCGCCATCTACGGCGGGTCGGGCGGCACGCTTCTGCCGGTGCCGATGATGAACATCCTCAACGGGGGCGCGCACGCCGACAGCAGTGTGGACTTCCAGGAGTTCATGGTGATGCCGGTCGCCGCATCCTCCTTCGCCGAGGCGGTCCGTTCCGGGGCCGAGGTGTTTCACGCGCTCCGCGGCATCCTGAAGAAGAAGGGGCACTCGACGGGGGTCGGCGACGAAGGAGGCTTTGCCCCGAGCCTTTCCTCCAACCAGGAGGCGGTCGACGTGGTTCTCGAAGCCGTCGTCCAGGCGGGGTACAAGCCTGGGGAGAACATGTTCGTCGCGCTCGACGTGGCCTCCAGCGAGCTGTGGGACGACGGCGCCCGGCATTACGTCTTCAAGAAATCTCGCGACAAGTCGCGCACGGCCGACGAGATGGTCCGGCTGTACGAGGACTGGGTACGCCAGTATCCGATCATCTCGATCGAGGACGGACTCGCCGAAGGCGACTGGGACGGCTGGAAGACGCTCACGACGGCGCTCGGTGATCGTGTTCAGCTCGTCGGCGACGACGTGTTCGTCACGAACCCGGAGATTCTGGCGCGCGGGATCAAGGAGGGGATCGGCAACGCCCTGCTCGTGAAGCTGAATCAGATCGGAACGGTGAGCGAAACCCTCGACGCGGTCGCGATGGCACGCGACGCGGGATACAACAGCGTCATTTCCCACCGGTCGGGGGAGACCGAAGACACGACAATCGCCGACCTCGCGGTCGCGACCAATGCCGGGCAGATCAAGACCGGATCAGCCAGCCGGACGGACCGCGTCGCAAAGTACAACCAGCTGCTGCGGATCGAAGAGGAGCTCGGCACGTCGGGACGGTACGCAGGCAAGAGCGCCATCCGGCAGCTCCGATAGCCCATGCCGATCTCGACGAGACCTTTCGTGCTCATCGTGCTCGACGGATGGGGCATCCGCGCCGACCCCGCGGGCAATGCGATTGCCATGGCCCGGACGCCCGTGTACGACGCCATGGTCCAGCGCTATCCCCATGCGGAACTCGTGGCGTCCGGAGAAGCGGTCGGGCTCCCCGCCGGCCAGATGGGCAACTCCGAAGTCGGCCACATGAACATGGGGGCCGGCCGCGTCGTCTATCAGGATCTCACCCGCATCGACAAGAGCATCAGGGACGGCGAGCTGTTCGACAGCTCCGCCCTCGCCGCGTCGATGGATCGCTGTGCCGGCGATCGACACGCGCTGCACCTGGTCGGCCTCGTCTCGGACGGCGGCGTCCACAGCCACCAGCGGCACCTTCACGCGCTCATCGACATGGCGGCCCGCCGCCGTGTCGCGCGGGTGTTCGTCCACGCGATCACCGACGGACGCGATGCGTCGCCAGCGGGCGCGGTCAAATACGTGGGGGAACTCGAAGCCGTCATGGCGCGGGCGGGCGTCGGGAGAATCGCCACGGTGATCGGCCGCTACTACGCGATGGACCGCGACAAGCGATGGGAGCGTACGAGGCTCGCCTGCAACGCCATGATCGCCGGCCGGGCGGACACGCAGTCACTCTCGGCGCTGCCGCCGATTCAGGTGTCGTACAAGACGGGCATAACGGACGAGTTCATCCGCCCGATCGCGATCATCGGGGCCGACCTGCAGCCGATTGGCCCGATTCGCGACGGAGATTCCGTCATTTCCTTCAACTTCCGGGCAGACCGTGTGCGCCAGCTCACGCGCGCCATCGCGCTCGACGACTTCGACGGGTTCGATCGGCCGGAACGTCCGCGGGTCCATTACACGACGATGACGGTGTACGACCGCACCTTCAACCTGCCGGTCGTCTTCACTCCCCAGACGTTCAGCGGCAACCTGGCCGATGTGCTGGCCGAGCACGGCCGCACGAACCTCCGGCTCGCGGAAACCGAGAAGTACGCGCACGTGACGTACTTCTTCAACTGCGGGCGGGAGGAACCCTATCCGGGTGAAGATCGGATCCTGGTTCCGTCACAGAAAGTAGCCACCTACGATCTGAAGCCGGAAATGAGCGCACCAGGCATCGCGGACGCGCTCGTGGCGGACCTGAACAGCCGGCGGCATGACGTGGTGATCTGCAACTTCGCAAATGCCGACATGGTCGGCCATACCGGAGATGTGGGGGCGACGATTGCCGCTGTCGAGACGCTGGACCGCTGTCTCGGCCGAATCCTGACCGCGCTGAGGGCAGCCGACGCCCGGGCCCTCATCACGGCCGACCACGGCAACGCCGAGCAGCTCTGGGACGAGGACCTGAAGGTCCCGCACACCGCGCACACGTCGAACCCCGTGCCCGTCGTCCTGTGCGCCGAGGAATTCGTCGGATTCCCGCTCCGGAGCGGGTCGCTGCGCGACGTGGCGCCGACGCTGCTGAGCCTGCTCGGGATCCCGCTCTCGCCCGAGATGACCGGCCGCAGCCTTCTCGAGTAGAGGCCTACTCGACTTCCTTTTCCTGTGTTTCGTCCGCGGCAATCCGGAGCGAGCGCAGGAAGCGCTTGTCGTTCGCGCTGATCTCGAAGCTCCGGCGCTCGGCCGTTCGCGCCGCTTTCTGCGGAGCCGGACCGATTTTCGCCAGGGCCCCGGGCGTCGCCCGGTTCATGAATCCAATCACCGCCTCGAGGGTGACCTTCATTTCGAATCCAGCCGCCCTTGCCCGCTCGCGGCAGGCCTCGATCCGCGGATCGTCCGCGACCGTGGCAGCGATGGCGTCGGATAGCTCACGGGCCAACCGGTTCACCACGTCATCCATTCGGGACCTCCTCACCGCCGCCGGGGCCGGGGAACCGGAAGCGTCAGCCGATCCGATCCTCCACAGGCGCCCGGCACGCGCCGGGCCTGTCGGGGGATCCGGCTGCAGCCTGGGAGCGGCGGCAGGGATCGGGCGCCAAATTTATTCATATGAAGGATTTGCAGCGCGGGAACGCACGGTCATTGTAAGCTCGCGCCGATCGAGTGTCAATGGTCCAGCCGCCTGCTGGCGGCGAGGCTGCCGCACAATGGGCAGCGGTTGCTACAATGGCGGGACCGACCGCCAACGGACGGCTTCATTCCAGGACGACAGATTGGCCGACCAGCATTCCGCGGATCCATCGGCGCTCGCCGGGCAGGATTTCGCCGTCGACATCGGCTTCCCGGGGGTCTTTCCATTCACCCGCGGCATTCAGCCCACGATGTATCGCGGCCGCCTGTGGACCATGCGGCAGTACGCCGGCTTCGGGTCCGCGGCCGAATCGAACGCGCGGTATCGCTATCTGCTGGCACAGGGCGTCAGCGGCCTGAGCGTGGCGTTCGATCTGCCCACCCAGATGGGCTACGACTCGGACCACGAGCTTTCGCAGGGGGAGGTCGGCCGCGTCGGGGTCGCGATCGATTCCATCGAGGACATGGCCGAGCTCTTCGCGGGGATCCCGCTCGGGCACGTCTCGACGTCGATGACGATCAACGCCACGGCGATCGTCCTCCTGTCGCTGTACATCGCCGTCGCGCGCCGGCAGGGGGTGCCGGCCTCGGCGCTCTCGGGCACGATCCAGAACGACATCCTGAAGGAGTATGTCGCGCGCGGCACGCATATCTACCCGCCCCGCGCGTCGCTCCGCATCGTCACCGACATCTTTGCCTTCTGCGAGCGTGAGCTCCCCGACTGGAACACCATCTCCATCAGCGGGTATCACATCCGCGAGGCGGGCGCGACGGCGGTGCAGGAAGTGGCCTTCACGTTCGCCAACGCGATCGCCTACGTCCAGGCCGCGGTCGACCGGGGGCTCGACGTGAACACCTTCGGCCAGCGGATTTCCTTCTTTTTCAATGCGCACAACGACTTTCTGGAGGAGGTCGCGAAGTTCCGCGCCGCGCGCCGGCTGTGGGCCCGGATCATGCGCGACCGGTTCGGCGCGACCAATGCGCGCGCGCAGCAGCTGCGGTTCCACACGCAGACGGCGGGCAGCACGCTGACCGCGCAGCAGCCCGACAACAACATCGTGCGGGTCGCCCTGCAGGCGATGGCGGCCGTGATGGGGGGCACGCAGTCGCTCCACTGCAACGGGCGCGATGAGGCGCTCGCGCTGCCGACCGAAGAATCCGCGCGGATCGCGCTGAGAACCCAGCAGGTGATCGCGGCCGAAACGGGCGCCGCCAGCACCGTGGACCCGTTCGGCGGGGCGTACGCGATCGAGGCGCTCACCACCGCGATCGAAAGGGCGGCAACGGCGCTGCTTGCACGCATCGACGCGGCGGGAGGGACCCTCGCGGCGATCGAACAGGGAATCATCCAGCGGGAGATCCAGGAGTCCGCGTACCGGACGCAGCAGCAGGTGGACAGCGGCGAACAGGTTGTCGTCGGTGTCAACCGCTACGTCACGGAGCAGGAGCCGGACTTCGATGTGCTTCGCATCGATCCGGACTCCGAACAGCGACAGATTGCGCGGGTGCGGGCCGTGCGACAGTCGCGTGCAGCCGGGGAGTGGGCCGACGCGATCGCAGGGGTCGTGAGCGCCGCGCGGTCGGAGATCAATCTGGTGCCGCCGGTGCTGAGGGCCGTTGACGCGCGCGCGACGGTCGGCGAGATTTCGGAAGCACTTCGATCGGTGTTCGGCACTCACCAGGAGATTGATGCCTGATCCCAGCGAGCCCGCCGTCCGGGATCCGGACACGACGCCGCAGGCCACCGGGCGCGAACCCCGCGCCGGACAGCCCGGCACGCCGCTCCTGTCCGTGGAGCACTTGACCACCGGATTCGACATCGGCGGACGCTTCGTGCCCGCCGTGATCGACGTGAGCTTTCGAGTGTCGGCCGGGGAGACGGTGTGCCTGGTCGGCGAGTCCGGCAGCGGCAAGTCCGTCACGGCGCTCTCGATCCTTCGCCTGGTGCAGCGGCCCGGACGAATTGCCGAGGGACGGATTCTCTTCGACGGCACCGATCTTCTGGCGGTCGCCGAGCGCGACATGCAGAAGATCCGCGGTGCGCAGATCGCACTCATCTTCCAGGAGCCGATGACGGCCCTCAACCCCGTATTCACCATCGGCAATCAGATCGAGGAGACGCTCCGGGTGCACGGGCGGGCGACCCGAAGGACCGCCCGGGCCAGGGCGATCGAACTGCTCGACGCGGTGAGCATTCCGGAGCCGCAGAAAAGGGTTGGCGACTACCCGCACCAGCTGTCGGGAGGCCTGCGGCAGCGGGCGCTCATCGCCATGTCGCTCGCGTGCGAGCCCAGGGTCGTCATCGCCGACGAGCCGACGACCGCACTCGACGTGACGATCCAGGCGCAGATCCTGGATCTGCTCCGCTCGCTGCAGGAGCGCATGGGCCTGGCGCTGCTGCTCATCACGCACGATCTCGGTGTGGTGGCGGCGATGGCGGATCGCGTCGCCGTGATGTACGCCGGGCGCATCGTCGAAGAGGCCCGCGTGCACGACCTGTTCGCCGACCCGAAGCACCCCTACACCCGGGGACTCATGGCATCGATTCCGGGCGGCGCCCCCGGGTCGCGCCTGCGGGCGATTCGCGGCAGTGTGCCGCCGCTCGGACAGCTTCCGCCCGGATGCGCCTTCACCCCGAGATGCCCCGAGCGCTTCGAGCCGTGTCCCACGGCCCACCCGGGGACGACGGCGTTTGGCCGCGAACAGTCGGTGAAGTGCTTCCTGCACGGTCCGGCCGTCGAACCGCAGGTGTTCCCGGCGCGGGAGAATTGATGCCGCTTCTCGAGGTCCGAGGCCTGGTGAAAGAGTTCAGCCGATCG
>JALZOC010000582.1 GCA_030857365.1 Acidobacteriota bacterium | reverse complement strand
GTCTTGGCGTCCGCCGTGCTCTACCTGCTTGGCTTTCATGGCGTGGCGCTGCTCTGGCAGGCCCGCCGCATTCGCGGCGACCGGCTGCTGCTGGCCGCCGCACACCTGCTCACGGCAATCGGTTTCGCGGTGCTCCTGAGCCGCCCCGATCCCCTGCGGGACAGCCTTCTGTTCGTCCGGTATGCGGAAACGACGGCAGCCGGGCTCGCCGTCATGGCGCTGCTGTCCCTCGTCAACTTCAGCGCCGCGGTCACCTTGAGCTATCTGCCGCTTGTCGCGGCGCTCTCGCTCTCCGCCCTGCTGATCGTGTTCGGGACGGGCCCCGGGGCGAGCTCCGCGCGGGTGAACCTTGGACCGGTCCAGCCGATCGAAGCCATTCGACTGCTCCTCGCCCTCTTTCTCGCCGGCTATTTCGCGAGCCGCTGGGAGCTGCTCCGGGCGGTGCGCGGAACGGCGATTCGCGCCGTCCGGCTTCCGGCGTGGCTGAACCTGCCGCGAGGCGAGTACGTCCTGCCCGTTCTCGTCGGTGTGGGGGCGGCGCTCACCTTCTTCTTCGTCCAGAAGGACCTCGGTCCCGCCCTGTTTCTCTGCTGTGTGTTCCTGGCCGTGTACGGCGTCGCCCGCGGGCGCATCGGGATGGCCGCCACCGGACTGGCGCTTCTCGGCGCCGGATTCTACCTGGGGTACCGCCTCGAGGTGTCCGCCACGCTGGCCGATCGCGTCCGCATGTGGCTCTCGCCGTGGGACAACACGGTCCCGGGCGGCAACCAGATCACCCACTCGATCTGGGCCATGGCCACGGGCGGCGTATTCGGCACGGGCCTCGGAATGGGCGACTCGCGCTATCTGCCCGCCGGTCACACCGACCTCATACTGGCGGCGGTCGGCGAGGAGCTTGGCGCCGCGGGACTCATTGTCGTCGCCGCCGCGTTCGGCGTCATGGCGTGGCGCGGCTTCCGCATCGCACGCCTGGCGGCCAACGACTACGGGTTTTTTCTTGCGACGGCACTCACGCTCTTTCTGGTGTTTCCCGTCCTGATCATGGCCTCTGGCGTGATGGGTGTGACGCCGCTGACGGGCGTGGTGACGCCCTTTCTGAGCTACGGCGGTTCCGCCATGATCGCCAACTTCGCGGCGCTCGGCATGCTCGTCGCCGTCCACGCCGATCGTCGTCCGCCCGGTGATTTCGAGCCGTTCCGGATACCGATGCGGTGCCTCGGCGGGGTCCTCGGTGTGTGTGCGGTGGCGCTGCTCTCCGTCGCGGTGCGGGTGCAGGTGGTCCGCGCCGACGACTACGTCGT
This sequence comes from Acidobacteriota bacterium, assembly GCA_030857365.1. Classification (GTDB taxonomy): domain Bacteria; phylum Acidobacteriota; class Vicinamibacteria; order Vicinamibacterales; family 2-12-FULL-66-21; genus JALZOC01. The sequence goes on along the minus strand of JALZOC010000582.1, from coordinate 1,652 downwards.
CCGGCCGCACCTCGGCCTGCAGGGGGACGGCATCAGGCGGTTCGAGTACAACCCCCGGATCCTGGATCTCGTCTCACGAATTCCGCGGGGGACCATTTACGACCGGCAAGGCCTGCCGCTCGCGACCGAAGACGCAGGTATTCTCGACGCGGCGCGGCACCGCTACCAGCAGCTGGGGATTTCCCTCGCGGACGCCTGTCCCGACCCTGCCGAGCGATGCTACCCGCTTGGAAGCCGCGCATTTCACGTCCTCGGGGACGTTCGTACACGGCTGAACTGGGCCGCTTCGAACACGTCGTTCGTGGAGCGCGACGGTGCGGATCGGCTGCGTGGATTCGACGATCGCGCCGCGAGCGTGCCGATGACCGATATCGCGGGCCGGGCGACATACGCGGTATCGCGCGACTATCGCGATCTCGTGCCGGTCCTGCGACATCGATTCGAGCCGCGCCACCCCGCCGTGGAGGGGCTGCGAACCAGACCGCGGGATGTGCGTCTCACGCTCGACGCGAACCTGCAGCTTCGCGTCTCTGCGATCGTGGCCGACTACGCACGCAAAGCCAGCGGCAGAGCGGCGGCCGTCGTGCTGGATCCCGACACGGGCGGAGTGCTCGCAAGCGTCAGCTATCCGTGGCCCGAGGTCCAGGAGGGGTTCCCTTCCCGCAGCGAGGACCGGAATGAGCCCCTGCTGGATCGCGCGCGCTACGGAACGTACCCGCCGGGATCGACGTTCAAGCTGGTGGTCGCGATGGCGGCACTGCGCCAGAAGCCCGACGCCGCAGCGGCGGCCTACACCTGTGCGCGTCTGCCGAACGGCCGCGTGGGTACTGCGATGGCGGGCTGGGGCAGGCCGGTGCGCGACGATGTGCTGGATACCCACCCACACGGCACGATCCGGCTGCACGACGGCGTTGTCCGATCGTGCAACGCCTACTTCGCGCAGCTCGCGGTCGCGACAGGGGCGGAACCGCTCGCGGCGCTCGCGGGCCGTCTCGGCATATCGCTGGCGGGAGGCGCGGACCGGTCCGTCCAGCGCGTGCGCGACACGCTTCCGCAAGTCGGATACGGGCAGGCGGACGTGGTTGCGTCGCCGTTACGCATGGCCACGGTGGCGGCGACCGTCGCGGCCAACGGCCGGCTCCGCGCCCCTCACGTGGAACAGCGGGCCGGTGCGGCCTCACCCGAACAGCAGCTCGTCGATGGCGCCGCCGCCCGTCGGCTCGGCAGCTACATGCGCGATGTCGTACTGAGCGGCACCGGCCGCAGCCTGCGCAGTCACCCGGGGCAGATCGCCGGCAAGACAGGGACGGCCGAAGTCTCGAACGGGCTCTCGCACGGCTGGTTCGTGGGGTTTGCCCCGTACGGACCGGCCCGGAAGCGGATCGCGTTTGCGATCGTCGTGGAGAACGCGGGCTACGGAGGCGCAACCGCGGCGCCCGCGGCTGGCGAGATCGTCGCCGCCGCGGAGGCGGCCGGGTTGATTGCGAAGTGAGACGTATGGATATTCTGCAAAAGGTGCGAGACCTCGAGGCACGGATCGCGAGCCGGGTCGATCGCAGCGTCGTGGACTTCGTCCAGTCGGGTGCGCGCGAACCGCTCGAAGTCGTTCACGCGATCGTCGAGGCGACGCTGCGGGAGGTCCAGGCCAGCGG
>JALZOC010000072.1 GCA_030857365.1 Acidobacteriota bacterium | reverse complement strand
AGGCGCCGGCTCCGACACCGGCGCCAGGTAACCCGGTGGCAATCGTCGCCACCTCTCTCGGCGACATCACAATCGAGCTGTTCGCCGACCACGCACCGGTCACGGTCGACAATTTTCTGCAGTATGCGAAGGACGGCTTCTATGGCGAGACCGTCTTCCACAGGGTCAAGGCCGCCTTCATGATCCAGGGTGGCGGATTCACAGCGTCGCTCGCCGAGAAGCCGACGCGCGCCCCCATTCAGAACGAAGCCACCAACGGCCTCCGCAATACCCGTGGAACCGTCGCGATGGCGCGGATGGCGGCGCTCCGAAGCGCAACCGCTCAGTTCTACATAAACGTGGTCGACAACAGAAGGCTGGATCACACCGGGTATGGCCCCGGCGAGTTCGGCTATGCGGTATTCGGCCGTGTGCTGTCGGGCATGGACGTCGTCGATCGCATCGCCGCCGTCCCGACACGCTCGACCGCTGGAATGGACGATGTGCCGGTGGAGCCTGTCATAATCAGGAGCGTCACGCTGCAGAAGACACCGCGAATGTAGCGGCACCTTACGCGCAGTCCCCGAACTCACGCCCGGCACAAGCACTCACACCGTCCATTGTCTCGACCACTCTTCATCATCTTTCTCACGACGTTCGTCAATCTCGTCGGCTTCGGCATCATCATCCCGCTGCTGCCGTTCTATGCGCAGACGTTCGGGGCCTCGCCGCTCGTGATCGGGCTGCTGTTTGCGTCGTTTTCGCTGAGTCAGCTCGTCGCCTCGCCGCTGCTCGGCGATCTGTCGGATCGGTGGGGGCGCCGGCCGGTGCTCATGTTCAGCCTCCTTGGCACGGTGGTGAGCTTCGTGATGCTGGCGCTGGCGAACAGCCTCTTCATGCTGTTCGCGGCGCGCATCGTCGACGGCCTGTCGGGGGGGAACATCACGACCGCGCGCGCCTACATCGCCGACGTGTCCACGGAAGAGAACCGGGCGAAGGCGTTCGGGCTGCTCGGTGCGGCGTTCGGCCTCGGTTTCATCGTGGGCCCGGCTCTCGGTGCGGCGTTTTCGCGCATCAGCTATACGGCTCCGATCTGGGCTGCCGCCTTCATAACCCTGATCGCGATCGCGATGGCCTGGTTCTGGCTGCCGGAGACCGTGCACCGGACGCGGGCAGGGAGCGGCGCTCCCTGGCGGGCGCTCGGCGCGCTCTGGAGCCGTGGGAACCTGCGGGTCCTGTTCACGATCGATTTCCTGTACTGGACGGCGTTCGCGGTGTATCAGACCACATTCGCGCTGTTCGGAGCGCGACGGTTCGGATTCGACGCCGCCCACGTCGGGTACCTGTTGAGCGCGTTCGGGTTCGTCGGCGTGATCGTGCAGGGGGGGCTCGTGGGCCCGATCGTCGGGGCGCTCGGGGAGCGGCGCACCCTCGGAATCGGCCTGCTATTCGCGGCCGCCGGCTGGGGAGGGAGCGCGCTGACACACTCGCTGCCTGTGTTTGTCGCGATGCTGGTGCCGGGTGCCATCGGTGTGGGCCTGTGCAACGCGACCCTGAGCGCACTCGTCAGCAAGTCCGCCGGCGCGCACGAACAGGGCCGGGTGCAGGGGGCGGCGGGCGCCCTCGAGAGCCTCGGCCGGACCATCGGCCCGATCTGGGGCAACGGATCGCTGCAGCGATTCGGAGAAGGGACTGCGTACGGTTCAGCCGCCATTGCGCTCGTCGGCGCCGCCGCGCTCACGCTGCGCTATCGAAGCCCGCGCAACCCGGTGGAACCGAACCCTGCAGAACCCGGTAGAACCCGGTAGAACCTTTAGAGAGCGAGCTCCCGCTCGAGCCGCGTGACGAGATCGTCGAGCTGTTCGAGGACGGCCCTAACCGTATCGGGCTGCGCCAGGTCGACGCCCGCCTTCTTCAGCTGCTCCATCGGGTAATCGCTGCCCCCCGACTGGAGGAGCGACAGGTAACGCGCCCGCGCTTGGTCCGGCCGGCTGCCGTGCATGATCTCCCGCGAGAGCCGCGCGGCGGACGCGAAGCACGTCGCGTACTGGTACACGTAGTACGGGGAGTTGAAGAAATGCGGGATCCGCGCCCAGGTGATCCCCGTGAAGGGATTCACGTCGAGCGCGTCCCCGTAGTAGTCCTTCAGGAGCGTGGTGTACATCTCGGTGAGGATCTCTGCCGTGATCGGCAGGTCCTGTTCCGCGAGCCGGTGCGCGCGCAGTTCGTAGTCCGCGAACATCACCTGCGTGAAGAAGGTGCCGGTGATGTTGTCGATCGCGTGCTGCAGGAGCACGATCCGCTCGGCCGGGTCGGTCGAGAGCCGCAACATGTATTCGAGCAGAAGGGCCTCGGTCAGCGTGGAAGGGACCTCGGCGACGAAGATCGTGTAGCTCGAATAGACGAACGGCTGCGACTCGTGGGAGAGGATGGTGTGCATCGAGTGCCCCATCTCGTGCGCGAGGGTGAAGACGTCGTCGAGCGTGTCGTTGTAGTTCAGCAGCATGTACGGGTGCGTTCCGTACACCGGGGCGGAATAGGCGCCGGAGCGCTTGCCCTCATTTTCATAGACGTCGATCCAGCGCCCGGCGAAGCCTTCGCGCATCCGCGCCTGGAACTCGGGGCCGAGCGGCTCCACCGCCGCCACGATCCAGTCGAGCACGTCGTCGTACTGGTACTTCTTGTCGAAGGTCACGAGTGGAATCGAGAAGTCGTACACCTGGTACGAGTCGACCTTCAGGACCTTGCGCCGCAGCCGGTGATACCGGCGCAGTGGCTCGACGCCCGCGCGTGTCGTGGAAATCAGGTTTTCGACGACGGATGGCGGGATGTTGTCGCCGTGGAGCGCGGCGTCGAGCGTCGTGGCGTAGCCGCGCGCACGGGCCTGGAACCAGTCGCGCTGGCACACGCCGTTGTAGAGCGTCGCGTACGTGTTCAGCGTGACGTTGTAGGTCTCGTGCAGCGCCGTGAAGGCGGCCTCCCGATCCGCCTGCTCCCGGCGCGTGGCGAGCAGCGCGCGATACTGCCCGTAGGAAACCGTGACCTCCTCCCCCGTCGACAGCGTGATCTTCGGAAACCTGGCATCTGCGGTGGAGAGCGCCCAGTAGGCGTCGTTCGGCGCCGACGCCAGCCGGCTGGCGAGCGACATGAGCCGCTCGCCGTCCTCGTCGAGCACGTGCTCCTGCTGCCGGTAGAGGTTCTCGATCGCAAAGCGGTAGACCGCGAGCGCGGGAGACGCCGCCATCCACGCCCGCACCTGTGCGAGCGGAATCGCGAGCAGTTCCGGGTTGAACCACGACTCCGCCTGGCCGAGCCGCGCGAACAGGATCTGCACCTGCTGCCGTTTGGCATTGACGCCGTTGTCCCGCTGATCCTCGTCGTACTGGAGCGACGGGTAATACCAGACGCGATACGCGAGCTGTCCCATCTCCTCGGACAGCCGGAAGGCGTCGAGCAGGCGGTCGGGCCCGCCGGCGAGTGTCCCCTTGAGTTCGGCGTAGCGGGCAATCATGCCCTCGAGAGTCTGGTAGCCCGCCGCCCAGGCCTCCCAGTCTGGAAAAATATCCGCGAGGTTCCATTTGAAGCGATCCGGGATCGATCCACGCAGGCGGCTGCGGACCTGCGAAGACTCAGCCGTGGTCACGTCCGAAGGATGGGGCAGAACGGGAGGCGGGGGCATCGGATCACTATAACCGGAAGCGCCGGCCGGGTTCAGAGCGAGGCAAGAAAGTCGGCCGCGGCCTCGGCGACGGCCCCATTCCATTCATGCGCGCCTTCGAATTCGAGCGCACGGACGCGGGAACCCGGCACGCGGGTGGAGAGCGCATTCAGGTCCCGCCTGAACGCCTCGGCCGTGAGCCACTCGTCGCGCGCGCCGCGGGCGAGCAGTACAAAGGGAAAGCGCGCCTCGGGGGCCGACAGGAGCTCAGGCGGGACGTCGCCGCCGACCGCGATGACCCCGGAGCACCGGTGCCGTCCACCAACTGCGGCCCGGAACGCCATCGCCACGCCCTGGGAGAATCCCGCGAAGACGATTTTCCCCGCGGCATCATGAGGGATGGAGTCGAGCACCGCGTCCACGTAGTTGATGTTGTCCGCAATCGCGGCCTCGCGGTCCTCGCGCGTCATCCAGCTGGCGACGACCTCTTCGCTGCGCCCGCGATAGAAGCGATGCAGCGCCTGGATGGAGACCAGCCTCCAGCGTGCGGCGCCCGGAATGCCCTGCAGCCGCTGCATCTGAATGGCCGCGTGCTCCATGTAGCCATGGAAGCCGACCAGGACGCCCTGCGCCGCCGCCGCCTGCGCTTCGCGCACCAGCACCCGTCCGTGGGTCGTCGTCGCGATCAGATGAAGGTCGACCTCGTCTCGCATTTCGTAGTTCAGCCTTCCACTTCGAACTTCAGCGTTCGATCGTCAGCGTTCCAACTTCAGCCTTGCTTCCGCCCACGCGGCGACGGTATCCATCACGCCTGACAGCACCGGCTCCTGCCTGCCGAGCCCGCCGGGGACCTTGAACGAGTGATCGCCCCCTTCTATCTCGTGGAGGGTGGCATTCCGCAGCGAGGGGAGCAGGGCGCGGATCTCTTCGGCCGACCCGAACGGGTCCCTGCTGCCCTGGACGAAGAGCATCGGCTCACGAATCGCGGGAAGGTGAGCGTCGCGCCGCTGGTCGGGGCGGCCGGGCGGATGGAGGGGGTAACCGAGCAGAATGATTCCCCCAAGGGACCCTGCCTGGCCGAGCGACGCCACGTGGGTGGCGATCCGTCCTCCCATCGACTTGCCGCCGATGTAAAGCGGTTCATCGGGGAGCTGTTCACGCGCCGCCGCAAGGGCATCGGTCCATGCCCGCTCCAGGATCGGCGCGCGATCCGGAACCTTGCGGCCCGCAGAGATGTGCGGGAAATCAAAGGTCGCCGTCGACAACCCGCGCTGCGCCAGCCCCTCCGCCATGCGCACCATGAACGCACTCGACTGCCCGGCGCCCGCGCCGTGGGCCAGCACCAGTGCGCCGAAGCTGCGGGGGCTGCGATAGACTTTCATTTCCACGTGGTCAGTATAGGCGCGCGACATGGCCTTCCGAAGGCCGTCGCATGCACTGGTGCGGACCACCGATGTCACCGGCCGACTGGCGCCGTGCAGCGAACGGAGGGACGTATGCGGTTTCATAGATGTGGCCTTGTGTGCATGCTCCTTGTGCTCCCCCCTGCGGCTCTTGCGCAGAGACTTCCCGCCAACGTGGTTCCGGAGCACTACGAAATTGCCGTCCAGCCGAACCTTGGCGCTGCCAGCTTCGCCGGGAGCGAGCGGATCAGCGTGAATCTCCTGAAGCCTTCCCGCACGATCACGCTCAACGCTGCTGAAATCGAGTTTGCATCCGTCACGGTCACCGCCGGAGGGCGCATCCAGACGGCGAGTGTCTCGCTGGATCCGGGCCGCGAGCAGGCGACCTTCACGCTCCCGCGTGTCGTTGACGCCGGTCCGGCGGAGATCCATGTGAAATACACGGGTATGCTGAACGACCAGCTGCGCGGCCTGTACCTGAGCAAGGCGAACAATCGCCGGTACGCCGTGACGCAGCTCGAAGCCACGGACGCGCGCCGAATGTTCCCGTCCTTCGACGAGCCGGCGTTCAAGGCGACGTTCGCGCTGACGGCGACGATCGACAGCGGGGACATCGCCATTTCCAACGGGGCCGTCGTGTCCGATACGCCCGGTCCCGCAGCCGGCAAGCATACGGTGACGTTCGAAACCACCCCGCGAATGTCGACGTATCTCGTGGCGCTGGCCGTCGGCGATTTCGAGTGTGCCTCGACCACGGCCGACGGTATTCCAATCAGGATCTGCTCCACACCGGACAAGAAGGGGCAGACGGGCCTGGCGCTCGAGGCCGCCGCGGAGATCCTGCGGTACTTCAACGGCTACTACAGCGTGAAGTATCCGTTCAAGAAGCTGGACGTCGTCGCGGTTCCGGATTTCGCTGCAGGGGCGATGGAGAACACCGCGGCCATTTTTTATCGTGAGACCCTGCTGCTCGCGGAACCTGCCGGGGCTTCCGTGAGGTCCGGAAGGACATCGCCCGCGTGCTCGCGCACGAAATCGCCCATCAGTGGTTCGGCGACCTGGTCACGATGCGCTGGTGGGACGACATCTGGCTGAACGAGGGCTTCGCCACCTGGATGTCCAGCAAGCCGCTCAAAGCGTGGAAGCCCGAGTGGCACGTCGAGCTGGACGACGTGCAAGGCAACCAGTACGCCATGACGCTTGATTCCCTGCAGACTACGCGGCCGATTCGCGCCCGCGCTTCAACGCCGGCGGAAATCGGCGAACTCTTCGACGCCATCGCGTACGAGAAGGGGGCCGCCGTGCTGCGGATGGTCGAAGCGTGGGTGGGCGAGGAAGCCTTCCGGACGGGAGTGAACGCCTACATCGATCGTTTCAAGTACGGCAATGCCACCGCGGAGGACTTCTGGGGCACGCTGACGGCCACAACGGGTAAACCCGTCGACCGCGTCATGGCCGGCTTCGTCGAGCAGCCGGGCGTACCGATCGTAACCGCCGCGGTTGCGTGTGCGGGGGGCCGCGGCACCGTCGAGTTGCAGGAGGAGCGTCGTCGCCCGGGTGCGGGGAGACGAGCGGCGCCGCCTCGGCGCTGGACGATCCCCGTGTGCGTGAAGACGCCTGACGGGAACACCACACGCGAGATCGCGGCCAGCACCGCTCGCCTGTCGCTCGACTCGTGTCCGGCCTGGGTGATGGCCAACGCCGGAGGTCGGGGGTACTACCGTGTCCTGAGCTCGCCGGAAACCCTCCGAAGCCTTGCCGGCGCGATCAACTCACTGCAACCGGCGGAACGGATCTCCCTGCTGGCGGATGAGTGGGCCCTCGTCCGCGCTGGCCGTCACGATATCGAGGCATTCATGGATCTCGCGGCGGGGTTCAAAGGCGAGCGGAACGCTTCGGTTGTCTCAAGGCTTGTGGCCGCATTGAGGGCCATCGGCGACAACGTGTCCGCTTCTGCATCCCGCCCCGCGTACAACACGTGGGTTGCAGCGCTGCTCGGTCCCAGCTTGCAGGAGCTCGGCTGGTCGCCTGCGGCCTCCGAGGACAGCGAAACCCGCACCCTTCGCGCGTCGCTGATCTCCATTCTGGGCGAGGTCGCCGCAGATGGGGAGGTCGTGGCGAAGTCCCGCAGCCTCGTCCTCCAGGAGCTCGCAGCGCCGGGGACCACGGACGCCACCATGCTGAACGCTGCGGTGCAGGTGGCCGCGAGACACGGAGACGCCGCGCTCTACGAACGTTATCTGCAGCGAACCAGGGCGGCGACGACGCCCGAAGAACACGATCGCTATATGTACGCGCTCGCTGGCTTCAGCGATCCTGCGCTCGTGGAAAGGACAATGGTCCATGCTCTCGGCCCGCAAGTACGCAGCCAGGACGCCCAGCTGCTGCTTGGGGCGCTGGTCGACAACCCCGACGCCCGAAAGCCGGCGTGGCGGCTCATGCGCGAACGATGGGCGGAGGTGCAGAAGAAAGGCGGCGGATTCGCAGGGGCTGGCCACGTGATTGGGGCGCTTGGCAGCTTGTGCGATATCGCCAGCCTTCAGGAGGTGAGGCAGTTCTTCAGAAAAAACAAGGTACCCACCGCAGCACGCACACTTCAGCAGTCGCTGGAGCGCATCGAGCAGTGTTCGACGCTCGCCGCCACGCAGGCCGCGGGGCTTGCCGCATGGCTGGGGTCCCACCGCATCCCGACGGCGACCGGTCCCCAGTGAGCCCGCCAAGGCGGGCTGCTACCGGCACGATCCACTCCGCTTGCCGCTATATATCAACTAATGTAGATTAGTGGATATGGTTGACGGTCCGGCCCTGTTCCGCCTGCTCGGGGACGCCGTTCGGCTCCGGATCCTGCGCCTCCTCGCGGAGGAGCGGCTGAACGTCACGGAGCTGACCGCGATCCTCGGCCTGGCGCAGTCGGGGGTGTCCCGCCACCTCGGCCTCCTCAAGGACGCGGCGCTCATCCTCGAAGAGCGGGAGGCCGGCTTCACGTACTACCGCGTTCCGGCCGCTCTGCGCGACACGGACGATGCGTTCGGGCCGTTGTGGCGGCTGCTGGAGGCGCAGTTCGGGGCGATTGCGTCGACGATGGACGGGCGCGCCGATGCGGCCCGGCTCGAGGAGGTGCGGCGGGTCCGGAAGGAAAACTTCGAGGCGCACGCGTCTCCCGATACGAAGGAGCGCCAGCTCGTCCCGGGGCGGAGCTGGGCGGCATGGGCGCGCGCGCTCGGCCATCTGCTGCCTCCTTTGCGTGTTGCCGACCTGGGCTGTGGCGAAGGGTACCTGACCGTCGAGACCAGCCGCTGGGCGTCCCGCGTCGTGGCGGTCGACCGATCGATCGACGTCCTGAAACGCGCCCGTTCCCTGGCCAGCCGGCGGAAGGTGCGGAACGTCACGTGGAAGCGCGGTGCGCTGGAGAAGCTGCCCCTGCGGGACGCGAGCGTGGACGTGGCGCTGTTCTCTCAGGCCCTTCACCACGCGGAGGAGCCGGCGCGCGCCCTGCGGGAAGCCGTCCGCATCCTGGTGCCCGGCGGGCGGGTGCTGATTCTCGATCTGCGGGAGCACGGTCAGGCATGGGTCCGCGATCGACTGGGAGATCGCGCCATGGGCTTCTCGG
>JALZOC010000071.1 GCA_030857365.1 Acidobacteriota bacterium | reverse complement strand
GGACACGGGTGCGGCCGCGTGGACGAATACGCATCTGTCGAAGTTCAGCTGCAACGAGATTCACAACTCGCATGTGCACATCGGACTGGACGACACGAAACTGATCAAGTGACCCGGCAGATGAGGAGGCAGATGGCTCGCGGCGGATGTCCCGCACTCGTTTGGCTGCTCACGGGCGCCGTGCTCCTGTCCATCGCGGCTCGGTCTGGCGGCGCCGTGCAACCGGCGCCGCCACACGCCGAAGACGCGTGTGTCCGGCAGCGCGATGACGCGCTCGCGGCGGCGGGCGGCGCGACCGGCGCGGAGAACCGATCGCTGGTGCGGCGGATTCAAAACGCGTTTGCGCTCTTCCGGTTCCACCGACCCAAGGCGGCGCAGGCGCAGCTCGATGGGGCAGTGAGGCAGCTCGCGAGCCGGCCGGATCTGTTCCGCTCGCGCGCGGAGCCCAGCGCCAAAGCGCTGCAGGCGATGCGGAGCTGCGTGTCGAGCACTCGGGCGCCGAGCTTGGCCACCCTGAACGTCCGCGTGTTCCGCCTGGACGGCGGATCGCTCGATGCCATCGGCGCCCCCGGGGGAGCCGGCGTCTACGTGCGCGTCGAAGGTATTCCCGTGGGTCGCACGGCAGCGGGCGGTATGCTGCGAGCGCGGATCCCGTCGGGGCGCGTAACCGTCACGGCAGTGGTTCCGTCGACGGCAAAGGGCGCGCAGCCGGTGACGATCGAGCCCGGTGGGTCTCTCAGCGTATCGGTCGGACTCGACGGCGACGGCGACGTGTTCGAGGAGACAGACGTGGCAGTTGGCGAAACCCTGAACGGCGTCCTGCCCGCGAACGCGCCGTCGCTCACACTGAAGTTTACCGATGGCGATCGGTTGGTGCCGGTCGTTACCGGAGCGCAAGTCGAGCTGCTCGATGCGTCCGATGGGGTTCAGCAGAACCTGAGCCCGCTGTTCACCATCAAGGCCGGGGCGATCGTGGCGCGAGATGCGCGGACGGTGCTCGCCGCCGTCGGTCCGCCACATGAGGAGCGGGCGACGACTGTTCGCCTGCACGTCCACGGAGTCGATGCCGACGGGTTTACCCATAGCAATGTCGTCGAGTTCCGTGTGCAGTAGGAAACGATTCTGGAGTTCCAGAAGGGACAGCGAGCACGATAGCGTGTAGATATTCAACCGACGGACGTGTCAGATTTTTGCCCGGCGTTGAAGGTCCGTCGTCTATCGCTCGTGGAGCGAAGGCGTGTCGATCAATTGCTACGCAGGCACATGGCTGTATACGCAGGCAAGTGGTCGCCGAAAGTGTGTAGAAACTGTGTAAGGTCGCCCCGAAATCGCCGACAAATACCGACGTTTACGGGTTCGGATCGAGAAGCATTTTTTGGCGGGAAACCGTTGAATCGATAGCGCGAAGAGCTGCTTCAGTACCCCTCAGTGAGCGTCGCCGGAATCGCTTTCCAAGCGTGCTCCTTCAACCACTCGGACATCTCTCCGTTTAGAATCAACAACTTGCGGTCACGTGGTAATCAGGATGCCGGCGATTGTGATACGTACTCCAATGTGCCGCGATCACTTACGGACATCTCCAGTATAGTCGCGGACGTTCGGTGACGCGGAGTGCCAGATCGTTCGGCCAGGGCTGCTGTTGAACATTAGAGGGCTCTCAAGTGCGATTGGGCTCGCCAGTCAGGTCGCCATGACGCGAGGCGCTCTGTTGCCAAGTGACGTGAGAAAAGCCGAACGCAATGTTTCGTCCGAGACGGCTCGTACGATTTTCTGAGCCGTCCGCCCCGCCTCATCCAGCAGCGCGTCTGTTCCCTCGATTTCGATCAGCACGATCAGACAGTCCAGAAGGACTGCCGGATCCGCCAAACGTCGGCCCACATTCACCGCCGCCCGCGCATCCTTCACCGCCGAGCGAGAGCCAAGCCGATGCGCTGCTCGGGCCCTCGTGACGAGGCCCAGCGCTTCGTATTTAGGCCGATGTCGGCACCGGCTCTGATCGATCACAGACGTTGCCGATTGAACGGCTTCGTCCCATGCGCCGCGGGCGCACGCCAGTTCGGCTCGCGCCTGCGATAGCCGCATGTTCCATTTCCATGCATGCCAGCCGCTGGCTTTCCGCACGGCCTCCGCAGTATCGTCAAGCAACGGTGCGGCCCGCCCAGGGTCCTGTTGTCGGGCAAAGATCATGAGTAGGTCGATTCCTGCACTGACCAGCGGCGGTTCGAAAGCGACGCGATGCGCGAGCTCCCGCGCCTCGAAGGCTCGCGCCATCGCGCCATCGAGATCCCCAAGACTCAACAGGGGAGCGACGGACATCGATGTGGCTCGCGCCAGCAGCGGCAGCGCGCCGCATCTCCTCCCGAACGCACGTGCCTCGTCGAACACCCGCAACGCTTCATCAAACCGACCGGCACCTGACAGGCTGAGCCCAAGGTGCTGGAGTGCGTACAGCAGGAAGGGCGGATCCTCGGCTGCCCTGGCGGTTTCTACCGCCTGAAAGCCATGCTGGATGGCTTCATCGGGCAGACCAGCCCAATAGAGCGTCAACGGTGTGCGAGCAAGGCCGAACGAACGAATTCCGCCGGCACGTGCGAGCGCCTCGCGGTCCATCTGGATTGCTGCCAGGATGTCGCCATCTGAAACCATGGCGCTGGCCATCCAGGCCTGTGCGTCCGCCCAGAGATCATCGCGACCGGCACGCGCGGCGAGCACTTGCGCTTCGCCGGCGAACTTCCGGAGAGCTGGAACATCCATCAGCCAGAACGCACTTTCGGCGAGCCGGACGAGCAGTTCGCACCGACTTTCGTGCTCGGCTGGATCGAGCAGACTCGTTGCTGCTTCGAGGGCGTTCTTCGCCGATGCCCACTGTCCGACAGCGAAGAAACTCTTCCCGCGTTTGACGTGCAATTCGCATCGTTTTGCGGTGGCATCCGTGTTCGGCCCGACGACATCCATGGCCCGCAGTGCCATCTCGTACCAGTGCGCCGCGTTCTCGAACGCCAAGGTCGTGACCGCCTGATCGCCGGCTCGCGTGGCGTAATCGACAGCCTTCTCCGCGCTCTTGTATACGGCTGCCTGTCCAAAGTGGTACGCAAGTTCGGCAGCGCGAGACTCGAAGGGCGACGATTGCTGTTCGAGCGCGGTCGCGATCCGATGGTGCAGCCGTACGCGACGGGCGGCCGAAATGCTCGAATAGAGCGCCTCTCGGATCAGCGTGTGCGTGAATGAGAAATTCCCCGGTGCGCCGGGCTCTTCCGTGACGATGCTCGCTGTGAGTGCTTCGTCCATGGCGTCCAGTACAGCGTCCTCACCGACGTCGACCAGTCCCTCGATCACCGACAGCCTGAATTCGCGGCCCATGACGGCGGCGATCGAGAGGAGTCGACGGGTCGTCAAGCCCAATCGCTCGAGACGGCGTCCGATCAATTGCCGAATTCCTTCGGGAAGACCGACGTCCGCCAGCGTGATGGGCCCGTCCCACTCTTCGCGAACTGTGAGCGCTCCCACCTCGCCGAGATGCTTCAACATCTCGACAACGAACAGCGGGTTGCCTTCCGTGTGTCTGGCTACCAATCGTGTCAGCGACGGCGGAGAATCACGGCCGATCCACGCTTCGATGATGTCGCGGACGTCATCGTCCGAGAGCCGATGGAGGGCGATTCGCGTGGGACTGTGTTCTCTGCGCAGCGACTCCAGCAGGTCGCGAAACTCCGACGACCACTCAGGTACATCATTGCGATGCGCGACCACAATGCAGATCGCCGCGTGGCGGGTCGAGCGGATCATGTGTCGCAGGAGCAACAAGGAGCCCCGGTCGGCCCAATGCAGGTCGTCGATAACCAGGAGAATCGGTGCACCTTGCGATGCGGTCGAAAGCAGTTGCGTCGCGGCCTCGAACAAGCGGTAGCGGCGGCCGTCCGGCGTCGCCGAGCCCGGTGCTTCGCCGATGTGAATTCGGGTAGCGATCTCCGGAACGATTTGCGACAGCTCGCTCCCAGCGTCGATGCCTGCCAAATGCCGCCGCAAAGTCTGCGCTGGCGTTGTCCGAATCATCCATTGGAGAATCGCCACCCACGGCGCATAGGCTACGATCGCCTCGCGGTCGCAACGGCCCACGAGCACAGTGGCCTGGCTGGCGATGGACCGCGCAAATTCCAGAACCAGTCGTGTCTTTCCGACTCCGGGCTCGCCGGTGACGACCGCGATCTGCTGCTGTCCTTGAGAGGTACGCTCCCAGATCGACCGAAGAAGGTTGATTTCCTCCTCGCGTCCGGTGAGATGGATCGCTTGGTGGGCGCCGCCAGCCAATAGCGGAGGAGGCGGAAGGCGCTCGGACAATTCCGACGCGCCTGTTGTCGCGGGCCCCGGATCGCCGACCAACTCGCGCCGGCTGTCAAACCACGCGTCGACTTCTCTGCTATAGGCGTAAATCGAGCCGATTCTCGAGTGGAGATGACGATGGACAGGCAGCTCCTCGTGCCTTTCCCATCGCCGAACGGTCGTGACGTGGCGATTGAGATAGCCGGCGATTTCTTTCCAGGATTCGAGGCGCGTTCCGCGCGAATCCGGTTCCAGAGTCTTCGGCGCCCCCGGGTGTGCAGACATGTGACCTCCAGCGCGCACGCGTCGGGCAATTTTGCCATTGTCCACATCGGCCGGAACAAGAACTTCGGCTGGTGAGCAGCGATGAGCGACTTTGCTCCTCTTTGCTCGTTGCCCCCACGGTTCATGGCCTTGTACCGTCGGTGCATCCAATCCGGGATAGGAGGATGCGATGAAAAAACTGGCTACTGCCGTGTGTTCTGTACTTCTGGTCTTCACCATTTGTGCGATGCTCGTGTGGGCATCACCCGCCGTCGGGGTTACGCCCACCCTCATCGGCCGCGCCACGTACGAGCCCTTCAAGGTCAAAACGGCGCCCGAAGCGCTCGTCGATTTCGAGGCGAAGGCCAAATCGCACCTCGATATGGTGGTCCGTACGCACGACTATGCTGTGGGCGGGTCCACTGGCTGGCATACCCATCCCGGTCCGGTCTTCATCAGTGTGATACAGGGCGAGGTCACGTTTTACGAGGCCGACGACCCCACATGCACGCCGCATGTCGTTCGGGCCGGTCACGGCTACGTCGACACAGGGAGTGGGCACCTCGGCCGCAACGAATCGGGGCAGCCCGCGAAGGATGTCGCGGTCATTATGGCGCCAGTGAATCTGCCGTTCCGCGGCGAGCTTCCAGCACCTAATCCGTACTGCGGGTTCTAGCGCGCCCATCGGTGATGTGAATCGGGTCGATTGCTACCGGACGTGGGCGCGTGCGAAGCCATCGACCGCATCGCATCGCCGCGCTCACGCCCACAAAGGTCTTGGATGTCAGGATCCGCCAGCGTTCTCGGAGGAGTGCTCGGATGCGCACGCCACTTCTGTTCCTCAGCGTCGTTTCGAATCTCCCGAGTCAGCGACGCGCCGGAATCGCCGATCGGCTACGAAGCGTGCGACATCGCGCCCGAGCCTTGAACCTGTTAGATCGGAATTGGTATAGACCGGGTTCATTCCTGCTTTGTCGTGTCCGACACGCCACTTCTCGGGTGATCGAGGACAGCCATCCATTCTGCGCACAGGAGCAACGTCATCGACCTCGAACCGCCGTTGACGTACGCGGCGTGGGAGGGACAATCTAGTTGCGGTCCTGCAGGAGGTCTGCGATGCAGGTACGTGTTTTGTTCGTTGTGGCGATCGGTCTGCTGGCGCAGCACGCACCGGCGGCCGCGCAGTCGCTAACCGGCACGCTGGTCGGCACCGTCCGGGACGCGGCGGGACACCTTCTCGAGGGCGCCACCGCCCGCGTGACATCGCAATCGCGCATGCCGGTGCAAACCCGGACAACCAACCGGCATGGCCAGCTTCGATTTCTCGCGCTGCCTCGTGGCCAGTACGCGCTGGACATCGAAGCACCCGGCTTTGCACCGTACCACGAGGAAGGGATTCGCATCGGCATTGGTGCGACGCTCGAGCGCCTTGTCATTCTCCAGGTCGCAGGCGTTCGCGAGTCGATCGTCGTAGAATCAGGCCCACAAATGGAGGCGCGGAACAGCGGTGTCGAGACACGCTTCGACCGCGAGGACCTCAACTTGATCCCGACACGCCGGTTCAGCATGTTCGACTTCATCAGAGTCGCGCCGGGCCTCTCCGCCACGTCGCCCGGCAGCGCGTCGAGCAACAGCGTTTCTGCTTTCGGTTCGGGCACGAACGAGAACGCGTTCCTGATCGATGGAACGAACTTCACGTGCCCGTGCAGTGGTGAGGCCCGGTCAGAGCCAGGTATCGACTTCATTCAGGAACTTCACGTTCAGTCGGTGGGCGCCTCGGCCGAGTTTGGCAACATCCAGGGCGCCGTCATCAATGTCGTGACGCGGCAGGGAAGCGACCGCTTTGCGTACGACGCGTCCTATTACGGTCAGCCCTCCGCGCTCACAAGCCAGCCGGTTCTTGTGGGGTATCCGGGCCCCGCCGGGCGAGAGAGCGGGTATGAGCGAGTGAGGTATCGCGACTTCACGACTAATGTTGGCGGGCCGGCGGTCCGCGACCGGGTCTGGTTCTTCGCCGGTTACCAGTACTTGCGCGACTACGACAGCCAGCCCGGAACCGATCCGTCATTCCCAAGGAGGTACGAGCAGGACAAGATCTTTGGGAAGCTCACTTGGCGACTGGCTCCCAGCCTTCAATTGCTCCAAAGCTATCATGGCGAGTTCTGGGTGAACCCCGAGCTCGCCACGTTTGTGAAGCCGTTTGAAGCGACGCAGCGGCGGCACGCATCGGTCCCTGCGACGACGTTCGGCCACCTGACGCATACGGTCTCGCCCAGCACTGTGTGGGATGTACGCGTCGGCCGATTCGTGTTCGATCGAACGGACGACCCGAGCACAGGCAGCGTGACAACGCCGAGCCGGTTCGACCGCGCCACGGGTGTGTTCACCGGCGCACCGCCAACGCTTGGCGGTCTCATCCTGAAGCGCACGACAGCGAAGGGCACTCTTACCCACTTCCGGCCGCGGTTGTTCAGCGCCGCGCACGAGTGGAGGATCGGCGGTCAGCTCGAAAAGGGCGAACATCGCTTTCCGACGATCATTCCGACCGGGACGCGATACGTGGACGACGCGGGTGAGCCATTTCAGGCCGTTGCCCGAGATCCATCAAATGCGGGCGGTGTGTTCGTGACCGCTGCCGCATTCGCCAGCGACGCGATCACGGTCGGCGAAGCAGTGACGCTGAACGTGGGGTTGCGCTTCGATCACAGCCGGGCCATCAGCCAGGACCTCCCGGTGCTCGACTCCCAAGGCCGTGAGAGCGACGCAGTGGTCGGCGGCCTGGGCACGCTCTACACGTGGAACGTGTGGTCCCCCCGTGTGGGTGTCACGCTGAAGCTCACAGGTGATGGTCGAACGATCATGCGCGCGAGTTACGGACGCTTCAAGCAAGGCGTCTTGAGCGGAGAGCTGGAGCCGTTCCATCCGGCGTCTACGCCGACGACCACGATGGCCTTCGATCGGGCAACGGGTGCCTACAGCGCGCCCGTGTCCATCGTTGATCCGAGAACAAACTTGCGGCTCGACCCACACACACGGACGCCGCGCACGGACGAGTACTCACTGGGTGTGGATCGGGAAATCGGCCGGGCATTCGCGCTGGCGACAGCGTACGTGCACAAGCAGGGCCGGAATTTCATCGGCTGGACGGACGTTGGCGGAGTTTACCGCGAGGAGATGCGCCCTCTTCCGGATGGCCGTTCGCTGCCGGTATTTGTGATCGCCAATTCCACAGCCGAACGGCGATTCCTATTGACCAACCCTGCAGGATACTCGCTGTCGTATAACGGGATCGTGATCGCTGCGGAGAAGCGTCAGTCGTGCGGCTGGCAGGCGTTTGGCTCGTATACGTTCTCGAGAGCGTCAGGCCTGCAGGTCTCGAGTGGCGGGACCGCTGCAGCATCACAGGTAAGCACGATCGCGGGCGCTCCCTACCTCACGTTCGGACAGGACCCCAACAGTCTGACCAACGCTCGTGGGCGCCTGGCGAACGATCGGCCGCATATGGTGCGCGTCATGGGCAGCCTCGAGGTGCCTCATACAGCGTTCGTGGTTGCCGCGAACCTGCAGCACCTCAGCGGCAAACCTTGGGCTGCAACAACGCAGATCGCCGTTCCGCAGGGGGATCAACGGATCCTCCTCGAGCCGCGCGGCTCCCGCCGACTGTCGTCGCAGACGCTCCTCGACGTGCGGGTGTCGCGCACGATCGCATTGAGCGGCACCGCGCGTCTGGAGCTGCTCGTGGACGTTCTCAACGCGCTCAATGACACAGCCGAAGAAGGCTTGGCGACCGACAATCTGTTCAGTGCGAATTTCGGTCGACCAATAATGTTCGTCGATCCGCGCCGCGTGATGCTCGCGGTGAGACTGACCGTTGGCCATTGACCGAACGTAGGCTCGGTATGTAAATGTGTTTCCGCGGCGTCGTTGCGGAGATCTCGAATCAGCGACGCCGGAAGTGCCGGGCGGCCACGAATCGTGCGACGTCGCGCCCGAGCCTGGAACCTGTCAGATCGGAGTTCCGGAAGTGGAACCCCGCCCAGACCCGCCCATCTTCGACGTCGTTCACAAT
>JALZOC010000581.1 GCA_030857365.1 Acidobacteriota bacterium | reverse complement strand
TCCCGTCACTCCACGCATTGCTCAAATAGTTATTTCCTGACAGGCCCTAAGCGCGACCTCGCGGTAGCGCAGTGCGGCGCGTTCCTCCTCTCGCGCAATGCTCTCGGGCAGCGCGCCCCGCGGCAGACCGGCGACCAGCCCGCCCGCGAGCGCCTCGTGCAGGCCGAGGAACCAGACCGGCGGCACCCGCCGTGCCTCTGGCCGTTCGTACGATCCGGCTCGGCTCAGAATTGCAGGCAGCAGCAGAAAGCTTGTGACCAGCGCCACGATGAGCACTGCTTGCAGGCCTGCCGAAATCCGGCTGAAGCGCACCCCGAGCGCCGCACGCAGGATTTCTCGCAACATGACGATCGAGGCAAAGGCGAAGAGCCCCCCCGCCAGCGTGACGGTCAGGTGAATGACGATCAGTGCCAATCCGGAGATCAGGCCAATCGGCAGGTTGGCGACCATGAAGGCAGGATGGAACAGGCTCGACAGGCTGCTGATGGCGAGTGCGAATCCGCCCGCGAGGATGCCGACGGCGTGCAGCTTGGCCCGGACGATGACGCCCCGTTCAACCGGCAGCGGTCCGAAGATGGCGGTGTCGCGCGGATCGAGCGACAGCGCGTCCCACGTGATGACGGCGACGAGCGCCAAGACGATCATGGAAATCGCGATGAACAGCAGCCGGTCGTCTACCGCGAGCAGCGCCGTCCGGCCCGGCGACTGGAACGGCATGAAGAGGAACTTCATCGAAATCAGGACGCTCAGGAACAACCCGAGCGTCAAAAGTCCGCCGCAGACCATGGCGATGGCGTCGTGGCGGTCCGCCTCGGGCGAGAGAAGATCGTTCTCGAGGAAGCGCTGCAGGAAGTGCCGCGTCAGCAGCCGTTCACGCACCGCCCGCCACCACGTCCGCGATGTCGCGCGCGGTTTGTTCCGGGTTGGTTTCGAGGACGAGTTCCGCGAACACGTCTTCCAAGGATTGATGGGACATCAACGCGCGCAGCCCCTGCACCGTGTCCTGCGCGACGATGCGCCCACGGTGCAGCACGATGACGCGCGTGCACAGCTTCTCGACCACCTCGAGAACATGCGAGCTGTAGAGCACAGCCTTCCCTCGAGCGGCCAGCGTGTGCACGAGGTGGCGCAGCACGAGCGAGGTGGTGACGTCGAGGCCGGAATCTGGCTCGTCGAAGATCAGGAGATCAGGATCGTGCAGGAGCGCCGCAATGATCAGCACTTTCTGCCGCATGCCCTTCGAGTACGCGCTAATCGATTGCTCCGCCGCGTCGGCCATGCCGAACAGCTCGAGGAGCGCGGTCATCTTCCGCTCCGTCGGCGCCGCTGGCAGCTCGCGAAGCTGGCCGAGCAGCCGCAATTGCTCGCGCGCCGAGAGGAACGGATAGAGCGTCGGCTCCTCCGGCACGTAGCCGAGCCTTCGCCGGTACCCGATGGGGTCGTCCGAGACGTTCCGGCCCGCGAAGAGAACGGATCCGCTCGAGGGCTCGACGAGGCCGGTCAGCATGCGGCCGGTAGTCGTCTTTCCTGACCCATTGGGCCCGAGGTAACCGACCACCTCTCCGGGCTCCACGACGAAGCTCACGTCGTCCACGACCGTGATTCCGTGGAAGCGCTTGATCAGGTGACGTGCTTCGAGCAGTGGAGTGGTCATGGGGGGAGTCGCATTCAACGCGGACACAGCTGAGTCGCGGCGGCGATGACAACGTCGAGATTCATCAGAACAGGCTTGAGCGGCGGCCAATTCCGCTCGACCCCCTCTGCCTCGATCCGGATCAGCTCGGTGTCCGACACCCCGGTGCGCGCCCGGAGGCGCGCCTTGCAGCCGCTGACCCGACGCGACCCATCGACGTCGGTAGCGTTGCCGCACGCGGACGTCTCAGCAAAGACCCTGGTCCGGACGTCCTGGGTGAGACGACTGACGGGGTCGCTCGGGGGCCCACTACCCTGCACTCTTCTGATGGCGTCCACGTTCGCATATCCACGCCTGCCCACTCCCCGATGCAGCGCGTACGTCGTGCCGCCTGAACGAAATGCCAGGATGTCGTCATCACAGGCGATGGTGCCCACACCGACCGTGAACGGCCATTGATAGCCGAGCTCGTTGCGGGTGATCGTCCGTTGCTGTGCCGGTGGGACGCCCGGCAGCGGCTCGGAGGTGACGGGAGCGGATCCGCCGCACCCCGCCTGCCAGAGAGTGGCGGTCGTGACCACTGCAGCTTGAAGCATTTGTGCACGCGCCATCAGGGACATGCGCTTAGACCTTGCCTACAGGTTGTGTGCCCGTGTTCGCGGCGGCGTCTGAAGACCCCTAAAACATTGTTCGCCGCGAGTTTTCGGATCCGCCAATCAGTTCCGGGCGCTCATTCGATGCGCAGCGTGACCAGCGGGTCGACATGGCTGGCGCGACGGCTGGGCACGATGGCCGCCAACGCGAGGATGCCAAGCAGGATCGCGCCAACGATCGCGAGCGACAGCAGGTCCGTAGACCGGACACTCGCCGCGCCGGTCGGGAACGTCCAATCCCACAGGGCGGTGCACAGCACGCCGGCACCGAACCCGGCAGCGGTCCGCAGCATGAGTCGTCCCACTACGCGGCCAACGATCTGATGAGGCCGTGCACCGAGCGCCATGCGGATGCCGATCTCCTGCCGATCCTGACTGACGCCGTGTGCCGTCACGGCGTAGAGCCCAATCGCGGACAGGAAGACGGCGATCAATGTGAGGAACGTGATCAGGCGGCTCGACAACCGCCCATTCCACGTCGCATCGTCCCGTACCCGCGAGAGCGTGCGTGCCCGGAAAATCGGCAGCGATGCGTCGAGCCCTTGCACGGCTTGACGGAGGCCGGCGACCGCGGTCGCGGTGTCGACTGCAGCACGAGCGATCACCGACCCCTCGGCCGGAGCTTCCGCCCGGACGGGCTCGTAAACGATCGGATCGGGGACCGGCCGCCGGCCTTG
>JALZOC010000580.1 GCA_030857365.1 Acidobacteriota bacterium | reverse complement strand
GAGCTCGAGACGGAAGATCGACTCGGCCTGCACGCGGCGCCGGAGCTCCTCCGGCGTGCCAAGCGCCAGGATCTTGCCGCGGTCGACGATCGCGATTCGGTCGCAGAGCTGCTCGGCCTCGACCATGTAGTGGGTCGTGAGCAGCAGGGTGCGTCCGGGCGCGGCCGCCTTCCAGGAGAGCGTGTGCTCACGGAGATCCCTTGCGGCGGCGACGTCCAATCCGAGTGTCGGCTCGTCCAGGAACAGGACCCAGGGGTCATTCAGCAGGCCACGCGCGAAGTTGAGCTTCTGGCGCTGGCCGGTCGAGAGCGTGCGGACCTTCTGCTGACGCTGCTCGGTCAGGCCGGTGATCTCGATCAGCTCGTCCACGCGGCGCCATCCTTCACGCGTCGGCAGGCCGTAGAACTGGCTGAACATCCAGAGCTGCTCGCGGACGGTGAGCAGGCCGTAGCCCGACTGCTCGCCCCCGGCAACCATGTTGATCACGCGGCGAATCTTCGCCGTCTCGTGGACCACGTCGAAGCCCGCGACTTTCGCAGTGCCGCTCGTCGGCAGGAGGAGTGTCGTCAGGATCTTGATCAGGGTTGTCTTGCCCGCACCATTCGGACCGAGCAGGCCGAAGTACTCGCCTGGCTCGACGTCGAGGTCAACGCCGCCGAGGGCGGTGACCGGATCGGGCTTGGCCTTGTACACGCGAGTTACCGCGCGGGCATGGATGGCGAGTTCGTCAGGCATCGGGAAGACAGGGGGTGCTCAAGAGGGGAGTCGGCGGGATTGGCATGGTATCACCGCGTTTCGGACGAGGGCATCGGCCAGGTGACGTACCTGCGCCGGCGCTCCCCGCGTTGCCGGTACGTCTCCATTGGCCCAAACGGTCGATCAAACCGAACAGGCGTTCGCATCGGTCCCGTTCCTGCTACGATGAACGTCCGATGCCCTCCGACAAGATCGTGGTCCGCGGCGCGCGCGAGCACAACCTCAAGAACGTCGACGTGGAGATGCCGCGTGATCGGCTCATCGTCATCACCGGGCTCTCCGGCTCCGGGAAGTCGAGCCTTGCCTTTGACACCATCTACGCCGAGGGCCAGCGCCGTTACGTCGAGTCGCTGAGCGCGTACGCGCGGCAGTTCCTGGGGCAGATGGAGAAGCCGGACGTCGACCAGATCGACGGGCTCAGTCCCGCAATCAGCATCGACCAGAAGGGCGCGTCGCGGAATCCGCGAAGCACCGTCGGGACCGTCACCGAGATCTACGACTACCTGCGTCTGCTGTTCGCGCGGATCGGCCGCATGCACTGTCCGGTCTGCGGGCGCGAGATCGAGCGCCAGACCGTCGAGCAGATGGTCGACCAGGTCTATCGGCTGCCCGAGGGCACGCGCGTGATGCTCATGGCTCCACTCGTCCGCGACAGGAAGGGCGAGCACGAGAAGCTGCTCGCCGGCGCCAAGCAGGCGGGATTCGTCCGCGTTCGCGTCGACGGCGAGCTGCGAGACCTGGACGAGGAGATCAAGCTCGACAAGAAGTACAAGCACAGCATCGAGGTCGTCGTCGATCGGCTGGCTGTACGCGCGGCCGGCGACGACGGCGCGGCGCGCCCCGACGCGAGCCGCATGGCCGACTCGATCGAGACGGCCCTGCGCATGACGGACGGGCTCCTGCTCCTGAATCTCCCTGATGCGCCGCCGAAGGAGGCCGACCGGCTGTACAGCGAAAAGTACGCGTGTCCGGAACATGGCGGCTCCTTCGAGGAGCTGGCGCCTCGCAACTTCAGCTTCAACTCGCCACACGGCGCCTGCCCGGACTGCACCGGGCTTGGCTCGCGTCTCGAGATCGACCCAGACCTCGTGCTGCCGAACGACGAGCTCTCGATCGATGAGGGGGCGGTGCTGCCCTGGCGCCGGATGGCTGCAACGGAGAGCTGGTTCAGCAAGATCCTGGAGGCGGTGGCCGAGCACTACCACTTCCGTACGGACGTCCCGGTTCGTGACCTGTCGGACGACGCGCGGCGCATCATCCTGTCCGGCAATCGCGGCGAGCGAATCGGCGTGCGGTACCGAGCGCGCAACGGGAATATCCACACGTTCAAGACGACCTTCGAGGGGATCATCCCGAACCTGACGCGGCGCCACCGTGAGACGGGCTCGGACAACATGCGTGCCGACTACGAGCGGTACATGACGAACAAACCGTGCCCGACGTGTAACGGGATGCGCCTCAAGCCGGAATCGCTGTCCGTCACGGTGGCCGGCAAGAACGTCATCGAGACGACGCGCCGATCCGTGACGGATGCGCTGGCCTGGTACGACGCGCTGCCCGAGCGCCTGACCGAGCGCGAGAACACGATTGCGCGGCAGGTGCTGAAAGAAATTCGGGGGCGGTTGGGGTTCCTGGTCGACGTCGGGCTCGATTACCTGACACTCGACCGCGCTTCGGGCACCCTGAGCGGCGGCGAGGCGCAGCGAATCCGGCTGGCCACGCAGATCGGCTCGAGCCTGATGGGCGTGCTCTACATCCTGGACGAGCCCTCGATCGGGCTGCACCAGCGGGATAACGCCCGGTTGATCGCGACGCTCGTGCGGCTGCGGGAGCTCGGCAACACGTTGCTGGTGGTCGAGCATGACGAGGAAACGATTCGAGCCGCGGACTGGGTCGTCGATATCGGTCCCGCGGCGGGAGAGCACGGCGGCCGGCTCATTCACTCCGGGCCGCTTGACGCTTTGCTGGAGAACCGCCGCTCGATCACCGGCGCGTACCTCCGGGGGGAGAAGGCCGTGCCGATTCCCTCCACGCGGCGCAACGGCAAGCGAGACGCGCTCGTCGTTCGGGGCGCTCGGGAGAATAACCTGAAGGGTGTCGACGTCGCCTTCCCGTTGGGCCGATTCGTCGCCGTGACGGGTGTCAGTGGGTCCGGCAAGTCGAGCCTCGTGACCCAGATCCTGCACCCGGCCCTGGCACAGCGAATC
>JALZOC010000070.1 GCA_030857365.1 Acidobacteriota bacterium | reverse complement strand
CGTACTAGCAGGGTGCTGAAAAAGGGCTGTTCACCGATTTGAGTACACCCATGGAGCTGAGGGACCCGGCCACCTGCGCGGACCGCTGTTGGGTGGGCGGTCTGCTCGGCGGCCTGGACGGCAGTGCGATCCCACGTGCACCGGACCATCCGGTGTCATCTTCTCTTGATGTGCAAACAACAAGGGAGGACCGGTGGGATCGCGACGCGATTGTACGTGGATCTTGGGGTTGGCGGGGTTTCGGGTGGTGACGGCGGAAAGTGACGGCGCGATGGGGACCAGTCGGCTGACGATTCGGATCGAGCGCCGGGGCCTCCGCCGGTACCCGTGCAGCGGCTGCGGCGGTCGGACCGGCCGCGTGCGATCGGTGCGCGATCGGACTTGGGACGATCTGCCGTGGGCGGCGCACCCGGTCACGCTGGTGTATACGCAGCGCCGCGTCCGGTGCCGACGCTGTGGAATTCGCACCGAACGGATCGCTTTCGCCGATCCGAAGGCGCGGGTCACGCGCCGGTTGCGTCAACACATCGGCCTGGACTGTCAATCGATGCCGACGAGTCACGCCGCCGTGCGTCACGGCGTGAGTTGGAGTAAAGCGCGACGGGCCGAGGCCGCCTTTCTGGCCGCGTGGGACCGGTCGCGCGTCAAACATCGCCCTCGCCATCTCGGGGCGGACGAGATCCATCGGGGCAAGGGCCAGCAGTTCTGGACGGTGTTGTCGGATCTCGTCCGCGGGGAAGTGATCGGATTGGAGAAGGATCGCAGCGAGGCCAGCCTGCGCACGCTGCTGACGACCCGACTCGATGCGCGGCAGCGCGCAGCGGTCGAGGCGGTCTGCACGGATATGCATCGGCCGTATCTCAACGTCGTGGCCGAGGTGCTGCCTCGCGCCGAGACGGTGTTCGACAAATTCCACGTGCTGCAACATGCCTCCGCGGCCCTCGACGACGTGAGACGGCAAGAGTTCTTTCGCGCCGGCGCCGTCATGCGGGCGCACGGGCGCGGCAAACGGTGGCTGCTGCTCCGACGCTGGGCCACCGTCCGCGGGTCGAAGCGACGGGAGCTCGAAACGCTATTCGCCGCCAACCGACGCTTGTTCAAGGCGTACGTCTTGCGCGAGCAGCTCGATCGGCTCTGGATGTACAAGACGCGTGGCGGCGTACTGGATTTTCTGTTGGGGTGGTTGAAGGCCCTGCGCTGGCAGCGACTGCCCGAGATGGAACGGCTCGGGGAGTTCCTGTTCCGGCATGTCGAAGGGATCGCCGCGTACTGCGATCATCCCGTGCGCTTCGGCGTCGTCGAATCCATCAACACGACCATCAAAGCCGTGCTCCGCCGCGCGCGCGGCATGCGAGACGACCAGATGCTGCTGCTGAAACTGAAGTGGGCCACCGCGCACCCGATCCGGTCCGCTCGTGACCTGGCCCGCTTTCTAGGCTCCGAGGAGTTGTACTCAAATCGGTGAAGACCCAAAATGGGGAGGGGCTTGCTCACATCCACGACGTGGTCACCTGCGGTATGAAGGGTTTCCAACACCTTTACGCGGAAGGTCGTCATCACTTTGGCACCCTATCTACCGAGTTTAACGATGCGACCCTGGTTCCGTCGGATTCGTGTAACCGGGTCTATCACTTCCGGGCGTGAACACGGACGTCCTGCGCCTGCGATAGGATCGACGCTGATGCTCACATCCCATCCCGTCGACGATCGCCTGCGCCGCTGGATCGCTCGCCATCGCCGCGTGTTCGCCCTCACCGGGGCCGGCTGCAGCACGGCCTCCGGCATTTCTGACTACCGCGACGAGCAGGGGGAGTGGAAACGGCGGCCACCGGTGATGATTCAGGCCTTTCGTACGCAGGAGAGCGTCTACCGTCGCTACTGGGCGCGCGCCTACGCCGGATGGCCGCGGTTCACGAGCGCCCTTCCCAACGACGCGCATCGTGCTTTCGCCGCCTGGGAATCGGCCGGGCCGCTCGTCCAGCTCGTGACGCAGAATGTCGACCGTCTGCACCAGCGCGCCGGCAGCCGCGCAGTCCTCGACCTCCACGGCCGTCTCGACATCGTGGTCTGCCTCGGCTGCGGCGAACGCACCAGCCGCGCAGACCTTCAGCGGACCATCGCTGCCGCCAATCCCTCCTGGCGGGCTGAGGCTGCGACGGCTCCGGACGGCGATGCCGATGTCGAAGGCTCGATCATCGAATCGTTCACGGCGCCGCACTGCGCGCGGTGCGGCCACCTCCTCAAGCCGGACGTCGTCTTCTTCGGCGAAAACGTGCCGGGCGAGCGCTACGCGTACGCGTGCGCAGCGCTTGCAGGCGCGGACGCGATGCTCGTCGCCGGCTCATCCCTGATGGTCTACTCAGGCTTCCGCTTCGTGCGCGTCGCCCGCGAGGCCGGCCTGCCGATCGCCATCATCAATCGCGGCCGCACCCGCGCCGATGACCTAGCCGATCTCAAGATCGAGGGGGAAGTCGGATCGACCCTGATCGACGCGGTCGCTGCGCTCGCGTGAGAACGCTGGCGCGGGGCCTGTACGTGCGTGGTTCCACGGGAATCACCAGGTCGCCGCGGCACCTCGCGGGTGGGGCGGCGCCTCAGGCACGCGACTGCTCCCCCCGGTCCCAGCCCCCACGGCCCCTGGGGCCAGCCGGTCCCTCACCATCCATCGGCTCACCGCCCTTCACTGGACGGAGGGACGATGCTCTTGAGTCGCATGTAGGTCACGAGGTTGCCGTAGTGCTCCCACACGTGGCCGGTGTTCGCATGGATCCAGGACAGCCTCGGAGTTTTGCTGTTCGGATCGAATGCATCCACCAGCTCCTGGCCGGAAGTGTCGGTCATCTTGCTAATGACTCCGTCGCAGAACGACTTGGATTCCTTCAAGGCCGCGAGGATCTCCACTTTCGACGTTTTCTTCTCGTGCGCGCGGACAATCTCGGGCTTCTGGCCGGCCGCCGCGGTACAGAGCAGGACGCTGCCGTCCGCGATATGGCCGAGGACGCCGGCAAAGCTGCGGACCTCGGGCGTTGGCTTGAACGCGTAGATGTCTTCTGCTTATACGGTTGTTTCAGGTAGCCCCTATATGTTGCGGTCAGCGCGCTGCCAGCACGTCTTGGGCACCACGGATCCGTTCGTAGGGCGTCGGTGCCCGTCCGGTCCCGAGACCGAGCAGCGTCTGAAACGCGGCCATCGGTTGCCCACGCCGATTGGTGCGAAAGACGAACTCGTCGAGGTAGACCTGCAGTTGCGCCTTGCTGACCCCGTGGTAGGTGCCAATCAGCCATTGCTGCAGGTTGCCGATGGCGCGATCCGCCAGCGGCACCACCGAGGGGACCCCCTTCCGCAAGGCGGTCTTGATCGGTTGGGTCCGGCCGACGTGCCGGACGTCGGCTGCCCGCATCCCGTCATAGCTTTTGAGCCCATCGGTGAAGATCGTCGATCCAGGAGCAACCTGCTGCGTCACGAACGCGAGGACGGTCGTCTGTTTGATGTCGGGGATGACCGCCATGCGAACCCGCCCCGAGACGTCCCCTCGTTTCTCCACGGCCACCAGCACCAACGCGGCCTTTCGGCCTTTGAGTTGGCGGCTGCCGCGCAGGCCGGCCTGCGGGCCGCCGACCCACGTGTCGTCCATCTCGATGTCACCGTGCAATGGCTCCCGCGCCACATTCACCATCGCGCGCCGCAGCTTGTGGAGCATCATCCACGCGGTTTCGTAGCGGCGGAGCGCGAGTTGCCGCTGCAGCAGCAACGCCGAGATGCCCCGCTTGTCGGTCGTCATCAGATACGCGGCCCAGAACCACAGCGTCAGCGGAGTCTTGGTGTTGTGCAGAATCGTCCCGGCCGTCAGAGACACCTGGTGCCCACACGCTGCGCACTCCCAGCGCCGGTGCTTCCCAGGGGCGTACGCTCGCTCGTGGGCACACTGTGGGCATCGGAACCCATCGGGCCAGCGACACGCCGCAAGGTACTGCCGACAGGCCTCGTCGGTCGCAAACTGCCGCTGAAACTCGCGCAAATCACGGGGAAACGGCGGGCGCGGCACCCGTATACACTACCCAGAGTGGTCTCCTGAAACAACCGTATAAGCAGGAGATATCTACGTTGTCGTGATTCGGGCCGGACCACGAGAACGCAACCTGTTCGCCGTCCGGCGCGAGCGTCGGCGACGTTTCATAGCCCTGCAGCGTCGTCAACGGCACCTCACGCGCCGGTGACATATCAGGAGTCGCACGCCAGGTGAGGTAACCGGCGGCAATGACCGCGCAGCCCAGTAACAGCGTCCCGGCGAGACGCCACCGGCGTCCGGCATGGGAGGTCTGCTCTCGCGGTACCGAACGCAACGCGTCGCGCACGTCTTCAAGCGCCACCTTCACGTCCGCCATGTTTTGGTAGCGGCGCGCCCGGTCCTTGCGCAGGCACCGCGCGACGATGCTCGCGAGATCCGCGGGAATCGCCGGAGCGAGGTTGCTCACCGGTGTTGGATCGTCACGCAGAATCTGCGCGATCGGCGGGCGACCCGAATCATCCGGAAATGCCCGCCGTCCGGTGAGCAGCTCGTACAGCACCGAGCCGAAGCTGAAGATGTCGGATCGGGCATCGATGGTCCCGCCCTCCACCTGTTCCGGCGACATGTAGGGTCCGGTCCCGATCATCAGTCCCGCACTCGTCAACATGTCCTCGGTTCTCGTCACCCCGCCGTCGCTCGCGGCCTCTGGTGCATGCAGCCGGGCGAGACCGAAATCGACCAGTTTGACGCCCGACCCGGTCAGCATCACGTTCGAGGGTTTCAGATCGCGATGCACGATGCCCTTGGCGTGCGCCGAAGCGAGGGCATCAGCAATATCCAACATCGTAACTGATCGGCTGCGCTGACCGAGCCCCCGGCGACCCCCAAGGTGCTCCGACTCCGCAGCTCGCCCGTGTTGTCGGCGGCGCGGCCATCTCGTTCGCCACGATCGCACTTGACCGCGCGTTCGACTAACCGGGCGCTGCCCCTTACCTTGGTGGGCGGGCCCGAAGCCGCCCTCAGCATCCTCGAGAACGGTCGCCACGTCGATGGTGACGCGCGCGCATGACCGCGGTGGTGAGGGATTACCGCCCGGCGCTGCATGACGGCAGTGAAGCCTCTCAGGCCCCCTGCTGTGGTCACCGAGAGGTAGGTGTTCGTTAAACTTTGGGTCGCTGTTGCCGCCCGCCGCGGGCCCGTCCAGAGCACTACGGCTCGTGCCTATCGTTTTTCATGCGGCCCCACCCGTCGACCGGGGACCGCCGACGCTTTTCCCACCCGCACTTGCCTGATCCGGATGCGCCCCGTTTTGGTCACGCAAGGCGAGAGCCGATCCCGTAAGATAGCATATGTGAACGAGGATTCTCAAAATCTACCGGCGCCGCACGAAAGGGCGCTGCTCTCTCCCGACCAGACCCTCGTGGGCATGCCGCCGATGCCGCGGGATCGACACCCGGCCTTTGTGTATCTGGCCCGCCTCGCGCCGGGCAGCCGTCGGACGATGGCGCACGCGCTCACCGTCGTCGCGGCCATGTTCAACCAGACTCCTGAGACGCTGAACTGGGCGGCGTTGCGCTACCCGCACACACAGGCCATCCGTGCCAAGCTCCTCGAGACACGCGCCCCAGCGGGCGTCAACAAAATCGTCGCGGCCGTACGGGGCGTCCTGCGCGAGGCATGGCGGCTGGGCCTTATGGACGCTGAGACCTACCAGCGCACGACAGACCTCCCAAGCGTCCGTGGGGCACGGCTGCCCCGTGGTCGGGCCGTCACCCGCCGGGAGCTCCAACGGATCTTTCAGGCCTGCGCCAAAGACCAGAGTCCGAGCGGTCGCCGGGACGCGGCGGTGATCGCGGTGCTGTATGGGGGCGGGCTCCGACGGAGCGAGCTCGTGGCGCTGGACGTGTCCGACTACCGAATGGACGCTTCGGAACTGCGGGTGCGGCATGGGAAAGGCCAGAAAGCCCGGCTGTCCTATGCGACGAACGGGGCCAAACAGGCGCTCGACGCATGGCTGACCCTGCGGGGCACGGCGCCGGGTCCCCTCTTCTGGCCCGCGGATGGCCGCGGGCGACCGCTGGTGAATCGGCGAATGACCGACCAGAGCATTTTGATGCTCCTCCAGCGGCGGGCGGCCCAGGCCCGGGTGCCAGTGTTCACGCCGCACGATCTTCGGCGGAGCTTCATCAGCGACCTCCTGGACAGCGGGGCCGACATGGTCACGGTGCAGAAACTGGCCGGCCACGCGAACGTGCAGACGACGGCGCAGTACGATCGGCGGGGCGAACAGACGAAGCGTCGGGCTGCAGAGTTGCTCCACGTCCCGTTTGTCAGCTAAGGGGCGTGTCACTGGTGCACGCTCTCGAAGATTGCCAGCGTCAGTCGCGAGGTCGACAACCGGGTTCGAACTGCTAAATGTCGGAAGGCAGCAGCATGCGATGTTCAGCCGACCGTGGCAGATTTTTTCGGCAAGAAAACACATACTTTCGCCGCTCCACGGTAGGGATGCTGCCCTTGTCTCGGCCTCCGGACGAACATTGGGTTGCGCCGTTTCTGGAGCTTCAGCCGATTCTCCTTTGGGGACGGCAGTTACCCGCACCAGTCCGCCAAAGTGTCGCGTTGAAGTGTAAGGTATCCGGTCGTAAGTTCGCGCCTCCAATCCCTGCGGAGTGAAACGCTTCGCTTCCACGCGCGCGCCCCGTGTCGCGCAGGGTGGAAGATGAAGTGGGCCGCAAGTGATCCGCGCTGCTCGAGGCCGATTCCTGAGGCCGTTCTCAGGGTTTACGTGCGACGGATCCGCTATTCTGCTAACCCGCGCGCGACACGGGCGCGGAACGCTGATTCGAGGCGCCGTTTGCCGCGATCGTGCGCTCAACTGGGGACGGGAGGGCCCGTTGGATTGGGTGGTGTTTGCCCCGATGTTCATCGGGATCGTTCTCGGGCAGTTCTTCCGAACTCGAGCCATCGATCGAGCCAGCCAGCGTTCCCGGGCTTGGTGGCTGGGTTGGGCTGCCGGACGCCATATCTACACGCCGGAAGGATGGCGTGATCAGATGCGCGCGCTGTGGGTTCCTGTCATTGGATGCGCACTCACCCTCATCTGGGCGCTTGTACGCGCCCTTGAATCTTAGTGAAGGGGCTCGGCGGCTACCTGCGCGCGATTTGAGGCCGCAGCCTCCCACACGGAACTCGGGGCACCGAACGGCTTGCTCGCCGCACCCCGAGACTACGGGTGTTCGGCATGCACTGCGGCGCGTGGGCGTCAAGGGTGGAGAGCGGCGCAAGCCGCGATTGACGCCGGTGGACAAATCAAGAAAAGTTGCGCAAACCGTCTCACACGACGACCTCCATTCAGCAGGATCGAATCGGGAGGCGTGCCGGGCACGGCCGCAGTAATCCTGACCTTGCGGGACACTGGCGTCCGGAGGTGATGTCAAGCGCGTGGGCCGCAGGGCACCGCCGCGCGGCCTAGCAGAGGCTCATCATGCACGTAGGCGGACCAGAATCTCGCCGGCCCGCTCAACCGTGATTCCGGACCGCTGCTCGATGGCCAGCGGGTGCTGGGTTGCTTCGAGTTCGATGAGCGGCGATCAAATTGCCAGGTCGGCGACTTCAACTTTGGAAGAGGCACCTGACGAAACGATAACTCAAGGCTCATTCTGGACGAGCGAGGAACTTCGTCACCCGCGCACGGAGCATGTGAGCAGTCGGCAGGTCACGAAACGAGGCGTTATCCTGACCACCCGGAACGATAAACGCGTTCAGTCGATTCCTTAGCACAGGCAGACGCGTTACCTGCTTTTCGACCCACTGCTCTTCGCCCCCGTGGGTCTGGAACACGGACCTTGAATACACGATGAATCGCGTTCGCGCATTGCGCGATGCCACATACGCCAGAAACATGAGCAGCCTGTTCTCTGCTAGCTCAAAAAGGTGCTCCGACACGGCGGGCTGTCCATCTGCAACGCGTGCATCGAGCAGACATGACAAGTGGCTGACGATCAGGTCCGGATTCTGCCCTACGACCTGCTCCTCGCGATGCCACGCAGCGCTCGTGTTCTCTTTGCGGATTGCTATCCCCAAGTCACGAAGGGCGTCCGTCACATCGTCCGCGTTCGTGCCTCCTTCAGCGGCGGTGCGCGGGTCGTAAACGCGGCCGGGCAACGGTGAGTCCATCAATACGACCACCGGCACGCGGTTGGGCCCCGGAAGACCGTCTGGAGCTGCGCGCCACGAAACCCACACCACGGTCATAACCGCGGCGAGCAGCGCCACCGGCCACCACGCATGGACGCGCCACGCCCCCGACGCGCCAGGTACAGCGGATACACTCGCCGGATCGATCACGTCTTCACGAGCCCAGCGCAGGTTGCGCAACAAGTCAGCGACGTGCTGGAACCGGTCGTCAGGACTTCGCGCCAGACAGGTGGAAATGATCCGATCGAGCACGCGTGGCACGGCTGGAGCAGTCTCAACCGCGAGCGGCCGCGATTGGGCGAGGATCGCGGCAATCAACGCTGCAGTGGACGCGCCGCTGAAGGCTGGCTTTCCTGTGGCCAACTCGAACAGCAGAGAGCCGAAGGCGAAGATATCCGTCCGCGGATCCAGCCGCTTCCCCTCCAGCTGTTCCGGAGCCATGTAAGGGATCGTACCCATCAGCGTGCCCTCGGC
>JALZOC010000579.1 GCA_030857365.1 Acidobacteriota bacterium | reverse complement strand
GCTCGATGGGGCAGGCCTGCAGGCCTCGTCCAAGGGCGCGCGCGTGACCTGGAAGCAGGGCCAACCGCAGGTCGTCGATGGCCCTTTCGCCGAAACCAAAGAACTGCTCGCCGGCTTCTGGATGATCAAGGTCAACTCGCTCGCCGAAGCCGTCGAGTGGACGAAGAAGGCCCCGTTCCACATGCTCCCGCAGGACGGCAGCGAGCCGCAGATCGAACTGCGCCAGGTCTTCGAACTCGAAGACTTTCCGGACGTCCCGGAGGAAGTGGCGAAGATGAACGAGGCGTTCACAACCGGCGGCCGTCACAAGTAGGGAGCTGCGCCATGGAATTCACTCCGTATCTCAATTTCAACGGCACATGCCGTCAGGCGTTCACCTTTTACCAGCAGGTGCTCGGCGGCACGATTGACTTCATGCAGACCCACGGCGACTCGCCGATGAAGGATCACGTGCCGCCGGACTGGCACGACAAGATCATGCACGCGACGCTCATCGTCGACGGCGCGACCATCATGGGCTCCGATGCTCCGGCCGAGCACTACAAGCCGGCGCAGGGCCTGTCCGTGTCGATCGGCGTTGACACGGCCGCCGAGGGCGCGCGCATCTTCAAGGCGCTGGCCGAGGGCGGAAAGGTGACAACGCCCTTCTCACAGACCTTCTGGTCGCCCGGCTTCGGCATGGTCGTGGATCGCTTCGGCACACCGTGGATGATCAATTCGAAAGCCTAGGAGTCTGCGCGGCAGAAACGTTCGGGCGGCCTGTGGCGTATTAGAGTTATGCCGACGACGTTTCGTCCGTGCGCGCCCGACCAGTCGTTGCTGTTCCCGCCGTCTCCACGCGACTGGCTCCCCGAAGGCCATTTGGCGTTCTTTATCGCCGACACGGTCTCCGCGTTAGATCTCCAGGCTTTGTACGCGCCCTACGAGGGCGATGGGCGCCGCAATCAACCGTTCGATCCACAAATGATGGTGACCGTGCTGCTGTACGCGTATGCCACGGGGACCTTCTCGTCGCGTCGGATCGCGAGGAAACTGGAAGAGGACGTGGCCTATCGGGTGTTGGCGGCCGGCAACTTTCCGGCGCATCGGACGATCGCCGACTTTCGGCAGCAGCACTTGGCGGCCTTTGAAACGTTGTTCGTGCGGGTCGTGCAGATTGCCCGGGAAGCCGGGGTCGTCCACCTCGGGTCGCTCACGGTGGATGGGACCAAGATCAAGGCCAATGCGAGCAAGCACAAGGCGATGAGTTACGGCCGGATGCGCCAAGAGGAGCAGCGCGTACGCGACGAGATTGCGGCGTTGCTGACTCAGGCGAACGCCGTCGATGTGGCGGAAGATGCGGTGCACGGGCCTGACGTGCGGGGCGATGAACTGCCGGCCGAATTGCAGCGGCGCGAGGAGCGGCTCGCGAAGATTGCGGCGGCGAAGGCGCGGCTCGAAGCCCGCCAAGCGGGCGCGGATCGGCAGAAGGGGCGCACGCCGGACGATGGCCGCAAGAGTCGTGGGCGGCCGTTCGCGCGCGACTTCGGTGTGCCGCCCGATGACGCGCAGGACAATTTCACCGACCCCGAGAGTCGGATCATGAAGACGTCGCAGGGCTTCGACCAGTGCGACAACGGCCAGATCGCGGTGGATGAGGCCACGCAGCTGATTGTCGCGACGGGACTGACGAACTGCGCGGCCGATCAAGGTCAATTGCTACCGGTGATCCACACCGCTCACGCCACGTTGGGCGGGGCGCCCCTCGAAGTGCTGGCCGATGCCGGGTATCGTGACGAGGCCACCTTTCAGACGCTCGAATCGCGGCAGATCACCGCGTACATCTCGCTGGGACGCGAGGGCAAGCCGGACGTGACGCCGAATCCCGCGCAGGCCGCGACGCACCGCATGGCGGCGCGCCTCACGAGCGAGACGGGACGCGCGCGTTACCGACGGCGCAAGGCGATCGTCGAACCCGTCATCGGGTGGATCAAGGCCGTGCTCGGCTTCCGGCACTTCAGTCTCCGCGGCGAGGTGAAGGCGCGCGGGGAGTGGAACATCGTGTGCCTGGCGGTCAACCTGAAGCGCTTCCATCGGATCCGGATGGCGTGAGGAGCCCCCGAGCCATGCGCCTGACCGGTCGGCATCGGCTGACAGGCCGGCCGATTCGACGTCGTTCGTCCCATCCGACACTGACCGAGATCAGGCCGGCCCTTCTCGGAACATTCCGTGGATGCGGAACTCTTACCCGTCGGCCGGCGTGATTCTGCCGCGCAGACTCCTAGCGAACATGATCGAAAGCGTCGTGTCGGCGGCCCAGGCGCCGGCGGATCGTCTGGCCGATTTGCGCGCCGTCGCTACAGCCATCAAGCGCACGCGTCCGGAGACATTCACTCCGACGACCGCGCGCCCATCCTCCAGTGCCACCACCATCTGAGAGGCCGTGGCCTGCGGAAAGTGGGCGAGCTTCACCGGCTCTCCCCCTGTTGGTGGGAACTGGACGACATCTCCGGGACGATCGATCAGATGGACGAGGACGCTATCGGGACTCCTGGCAGAGACCCAAAGCGCCCCTCTGTAGGACCGGCCGAGCAGACAAACGGGCGACAAAGCACGACATCCCTCGTCTGTCGTGCCCTGTCGCTTGCTGACCGGTGACCGGCGCGCCGATGCTGCCATCGTGAGCATCCGGCAATCGATCCTGGTAATCGTGATGACCTGCAGCGCAGCGGTTCAAGGTTTGGCTGCGCCCGAGCCACCGTTTCAACGGGTGAGAGCCGGGGACGCTGTCCTGCTTCGAAGCCTGCGCGAAGGGTTTCGACGTTCACCCACATTCCGCTCCATTGTGCTCGAGCTGGAACGGTCGAATGTCATTGTCTACGTCACGCCCGGATTGTGCGAACTGGGGCGGATCGCCGGATGTCTGCTGCGGTTCGTCGGGGTTTCGGGCCACGACCGCTATCTTCGAGTCCTCATCAGCCCAGTCTTAACCG
>JALZOC010000578.1 GCA_030857365.1 Acidobacteriota bacterium | reverse complement strand
CCGCGGAGGCGAGCAGGACGCCGAGCTTCGCCTGGTCGAGGAACGCGCTCGTGCCGAACGCCAGCGACGCGATGAAGAGCGCCATGGTGAAGCCGATGCCGCACAGGCACGCGGTCGCGAGCAACGAGCCCCAGCCGGCGCCCACCGGCAGGCTGGCGCGGCCGCTGCCCACGGCCAGCCAGCAGAAGAGGCCGATGCCAATCGGCTTGCCCGCGACCAGGCCGATCAGGCTTCCCAGCGCGACCGGCGCGGCGAGTCCCACATCGGCCGACAGCGTGAATCCGGCATTGCAGAGCGCGAACACCGGCATGATCCCGTAGGCGACCCAGGGCTGCAGCGCGTGCTCCAGTTCGTGCAGCGGACTGCGGATCCGTTCCAGTTGCTGCTCGAGGGTCACCAGACGGACCTCGACCTGCTCGAAGCCCTCGCCGCTCATGACGCGATCGGCCGGCATCCGAAGCGAGTCCGGTCGGGCCTGGCGTGTGATGGGAATGGTCATGGCGAGCAGGACGCCCGCGACAGTCGCGTGCACGCCTGATTGCAGCATGAAGTACCAGAGCACGGCGCCAAGCAGGCCATAGACGCCCAGGTTGGCGCCGCCGCGCCAGCCATAGGCGGCGCCCGCGGCAAGAACTCCGCCGGCGATGGCAAGGCTGCCGAGACTCAGGCTCTCCGTGTAGAAGAGCGCGATGACGAGGACGGCGCCCAGGTCGTCGACGATCGCCACGGCCGTCAGGAAGATCTTCAGACCGATGGGCACGCGGGAACCGGCAAGTGCCATGATGCCCAGCGCGAAGGCGATGTCGGTGGCCATCGGCACACCCCAGCCCCGCAGCCCCGGGCCGTTCCAGTTGAGTGCCGCGTACATGAGCGCCGGCACGATCATCCCCCCCGCGGCGCCGGCAATCGGCAGCGTGGCGGCCCGCACATCCGCCAGCTCGCCGACGAGCACTTCGCGCTTGATTTCGAGGCCCACGAACAGGAAGAAGATCGCCATCAGCCCGTCGTTGATCCAGAGCAGCAACGGCTTCTGCAGCGCCCATTCCCCGACGCGGACGCCGACGACCATCTCACGGACGGCGTCGTAGGCGGGGGCCCACCGGGAGTTCGCCCACACGAACGCACACACCGCCATCAGGACGAGCAGCGCACCGCTGAACGCCTCACTGCGCAGAAAGGAGGCAAAGGGGCTCAGTTCCGGACGGCTATTCTCGTGCACGAAGGCTCCTCTCCCCCGCGAGCCAGTTGAATCCCGGCGAACGGCCCGGACCACCGGATCCCGCGGGGTACTCGACGAGAGGCACACTCCCGTCGGCCCATGCGCTGAGGATGGGCGTCACGATGCGCCAGGACTCCTCGATCTCGTCGTCGCGAATCGCGAGGGAGGGATCGCCGTTGAGGACGTCCAGCAGCAGGCGGGCGTACGCGGACAGATCCTGCGCGGGCAGCGTGTGCTCGAGCGCAATGGGTTCCAGGATCAGACGGTCCCCCGCGCCGTTCACGTTGGCGTGGAGCGTCACGCGATCGGGCTGCAGGCCGAGCTCCAGCACGTTGGGCGGCACGGAGGGATTCTGCAGGAACGCGAGGTGCGGGACGCACTTGAACTGCACCGCGATGCTGCGCCGCCGCGTGCCCAGCGCCTTCCCGGAGCGCAGCGTGAAAGGCACGCCGGCCCACCGCCAGTTGTCGATCGTGAGGGTGACCTCCGCGTAGGTCTCCGTCTGCCGTTCCGGGTCGACGCCCGCCTCTTCGAGGTAGCCGGGCACCGGACGGCCATCGATGTGGCCAGGGCCATACCGTCCGCGCACGGTATGGCGGACGACCTCCTCCGGTGTCAGTGTGGGAACCGCGGCGAGGACGTCAGCCTTCCGGTTCCGAAAGACCCGTTCGTCGAGTGAGTGCGGGGGCTCCATCGCGACGAGCGCCAGCAGCTGCAGCAGGTGGTTCTGCAGCATGTCGCGAAGGGCGCCGGTCTGGTCGTAGAACCCCGCACGCCCCGCCGCCGTGATCGTCTCGTCCCAGACAATTTCCACGCGCTCGATGTGCTGTGCGTTCCACACAGGCTCGAACAGCCGGTTGGCAAACCGCAGGCCGATGATGTTCTGGACGGTCTGATGTCCGAGAAAATGGTCCATCCGGAAGACGGCGCGCTCCGCGAAGGTCTTGTGCAGCCGCGCGTTCAGCGCGCAGGCAGAGGGCAGATCGGTGCCGAACGGCTTCTCGACCACGACATGGCTCACCGTGTCCGCCCCGGCCGCCGCGAGCGCGTCGACAGCGGGCAGGAAGAGCGCGGGAGGGATGGCCAGGTAGGCCATCAGCGGGCGCTCGAGGGTCCGGAGGATCTGCTGCACCTCGGTCGGGTTGGTGACGTCGCCAGGCACGTAGTGCAGCATGCCGATGAACGCATCGGGCAGCGCCGGACGGCCGTACGCGCGGGTCCGCACCGCTACGTGACGCCGGAACGTCTCGTCGTCCATCTCCTCGGGTGCGACACCCTGGATGTGGAAGCCGTCCGGCAGCTTGCCGTGCTCCCAGAGTTCCGCGAACGCGGGGAGCAGATATCGGGTCGTCAGGTCGCCGGACGCGCCGAAAATGACGCCCTGCCGAATGCGCGTGCCTTCAGACATGCCGCAGATTCCTCACGACTGGGACGACTTCCAACCGCGGCCGCACGAGTTGAACCATCCGGACGCCGCAACCCCCGCATGAGGTGTGGTTCCGGCACGACAACACACACGTCTGGCGCGTTGCAAACGGGAAGCCGTTGCGGCGGGCAGGTTCAGCGACTCACACGTACGGCGGAAACAACGCGCAGTGACTCACAGCCGGCGGTTCATCAGAACGATACGCGGGTTTCCACCCGCTGATGCCGAGCCGGACGGCCTGCGTGTTAGGCCGGATGTCCAGGCCGCTCAGGCGTCGCACCCCCGTCGCGGGGGTCCTGGTAGTTGTATCGGAATCGCACATTCAGGT
>JALZOC010000577.1 GCA_030857365.1 Acidobacteriota bacterium | reverse complement strand
CAACTGCCCGCGCGCCGGCGGATGTCTTGCGAGACGCGGGCGAGCTCAATCATGACGCGCTCGAACTCCCGCGCGTATTCGTCGGCCGGCAGGAATCTCCTGCGGATGGCCAGCTCGTCCACTTCGACCATCAGCATCGCCCTGCGTTGCAGCAGCCGCAGCAGCACTTCGTCGGTCGACGCGGCGTTGGACGGGCCGTCGTCCAAATACGTGCGGCTCGCGTACGAGCCGTCTTCTCCCGGATCGGTGATGTCCTTCCCGATCCCATCGCCCGTGTCGTCCAGCAGCGCCCGCTCGGTGGCCAGCAGGCCGCGCTGCCGATAGTGGCGTCGAACGCCGTCGCTGGCGCCCCAGAACGCCTCCCAGATCGAGATTCGCGCGTTCTTGTCGAGATCGGACGCGGCGTCGGTCAGGGCGCGGATGAAATACTCCGGAAATAGCGTATCGAACCGCTGGGCCGCGGAGCCGGTGGCGGTGATCACGATTCGCCGCGGGCCCGCGAGGCGCTCCAGGAAAGGGAAGCTGGCGGAGGACGTGTTGACGACGACCAGGCGTCCGCGAAGAGGCCGGAGCACCGCCGCCCACTCGGCCGATTCGAGGTCCGGCCCCACCAGATTGAACTTGGCGTCGATCCCGTCGAACGTGCCGTGCCCGACGAGGACGACCAGCACGAGGTCCTCACCCGTCGTACGGTCGCGAAGTGACGTGAACAGCCTGCGCACGTTCGCTGCCGTCGCCGCACGATCCGGATGGGGCGAATCGAGCAGGACAGTGACCGCCGACGGATCGAACTTGAACCGATCGACGAGCACCGTCGAGAGATCGCGGCACCATCGTTCGTACTGCGCGGCATACGCCGCCCCTCCGCTCGCCCCCGACACGATGACGGCGTACCGCTCCTGCGCTTCTGCCGGTCCGAGGCACAACAGGAGCATGCCGAGAACGCGCAGTGTCTGGATCCCTGCGCCCCGCGCACCTGGCCACCCGTCGGGAGGCAACGTCGCCCCCGGCGCCTGGCACCGGGCGCGTGGCACGTGGCACGTGGCACGTGAGACCTGTATCACCGCATCCCCCAGCGGCGACGCAGGACCCACTCGGTCGCGAGAAGCACGATCACGGCCGCAAACGACCAGCCGTGGTGCCAGAGGTCCCGCTGGACGGTCATGCGGGCGGCTGGAAGAGCCGCCGTGAGTGTCGACACCAGCGCGGCCGTCTCCCCCGGCGCCACGATCCGCCCGCCCGAAGCGCGCGCGATCCGCCCGAGCACCTCGACGTTCTGACGTGGGTCGGCCATCTCAACGTCCGTACCGCCGACGAGCCACGCCGCGCTCGCGGACCCGATCAGAACGGATCCGTCTTTCGCCTCGGCACTCACGCGGTACACGCCCGCGTGTTCCGGTTCGAACCGTGATGCGTACTCTCCCTTGCTGCCTTCCGGGACGCCACGGAGCCGCTCGATCCGTCCATCCGGACGGGTGATGAACAGGTCGACGGCCGCGCCGGCCCGTGGCTCGAACGCGGCGGTCCGCACCAGGACCCGGAGCGCACTCGGCACGCCGACGGATGCGCCCGCGGGCAGGGTCAGCGCAACCGGGTCGGTCGCGGGGAGCGCCAGCCAGCGGACAGTCTGGCGCCAGAAGGTATCGTACGAACGGTCGGATGCCGGCAGGAGCATGCGCCAGCGCCACGCGGCCTCGCCGGCGAACAGCAATACGCGGCCCTCGCCGTAGCGCTGAACCGCAACGACGGCGCGTGTGCTTCCGCCTGCTGCCGCGGCCGTGGCGAGCACCGTGGCGCCTGGACGGGCACTGCCCAGGAGGGCGACAGAGGCGAGCGCGGGAACAGCGCTCCATTTCTTCCGCGTAGCCTCAACCGTCGCGCCAAGCTGCATCACCGGGTGGGATTCGCCGGCGGTTGTGAGCGTGACGACGTTCGGCGCGCGCGGCGACGCGGCTGGCGGGACGC
Source organism: Acidobacteriota bacterium (assembly GCA_030857365.1). Classification (GTDB taxonomy): domain Bacteria; phylum Acidobacteriota; class Vicinamibacteria; order Vicinamibacterales; family 2-12-FULL-66-21; genus JALZOC01. Next base: position 1,011 of record JALZOC010000577.1, on the reverse strand, counting down.
CATCGGCGCGGTTCGACAGTTCGAGTGGGAGAGCGGCTTCCAAAACGGTGTCCGCAAATCCCGTCGTCCCGAACGACCTCGCGCCGAGGACCAGCAGGCCGCCGCCGCGGCGGGCGACGAAGGCGCGCGTCGCCTCGAGCTCCGGCCCGGTGAGCTGTGCCGATTCGACATTGGCAAGTACCAGCGCATCGTAGGCGAACAGATCCTCGAGACGCTGTGGATACCCGCTCCCCAGCGCACCGGCGCGGGCACCGGAGGCCTGAATGTAGAACGTGCTGGTGCGCTCCTCGTTCTCCCCCTTCCGCACGATCGAATCGACCGACAGACCAGCGTCGGCCGCCCAGGCCCTCTTCAGGAAGCTGTGCTCGAATCCCGGCGCCCCCTCGACTAACAGCACGCGTCGGACGCGCGTCGCCGGCTGTACGAGTGTGCTGCGCGCGTTGTTCTCGGGTACGAGCTCGCCTCCTGCCGCGGGAACTTCTACCGTATAGACCGTCGCGGCGTCGCGGGCGGGGGACACCTGGAACACCTCGTGGACCGGGACACCGTCGGCTCTGGTCTTGACGGCACGCACCTCGATCGGCCGGCCGTTCTCGAGCAGACGCAGCGTGAAGAGTTCCGCATCCCCGCCGTGACTCACCGCGCTGACCGCCAGGTCCATTCGCGAGCCGTCGAGCGCCGCCTCCCCCGCCGTCAACCCTACGACTTCTCGATCGCGCGCGGGCGTATGCGCCCCGAAGCCGATGGCGAAGACCGGCGTTTGTCCGGACGTGGCCGGGACCGAACGGCTTGACGTATCGCCGCCGTCGGACAACAGGACGATCCCGGGCACCGGGCGGCCTCGGTAGCGCTCTGCCGCCGCTCTGAGGGCGTCCAGGACGTCGCTGCGGCCATCGGTCGCCGCCAGGGCCGCGGGGGCGACGGGCCGGAGGTGTTCGCCGAAGGCCAGCACCTCGACCCGGAAGGTCCGCCCGAGCAGCGGCACGAGCTCCCGGGTGAGGGTCTCGCGCG
>JALZOC010000576.1 GCA_030857365.1 Acidobacteriota bacterium | reverse complement strand
CTTCAGGGCTGTCCCTGACGGTGTTGATGATGGACTCGGTCGACCCGCTGCAGTCCGCCGCCTGGACCACATCGAACGTGCACTCGGGATGCGCGACAACCAGCCCGCCCGGGTGCTGCTTGCGGAAAGCATCGACCTGCGCGACGGTGAAGCGGGTGTGAACGGAGCAGAAGCCCTTCCACAGGATCAGCTTCGCCTTCTTCACCTGTTCCGGCTGCAGACCGCCCCACACCTCGTCCGGATCCCACACGACCATCTCGTCGAGCGGCACCCCCATCTTGAAGGCGGTGTTCCGGCCGAGATGCTGATCGGGGAGCATCAGCAGCTTTTCACCGTGCTCCCACCCCCATTTCATGACGGAGGCGGCGTTCGTGGACGTGCAGACGATTCCGCCGTGCGTGCCGACGAACGCCTTCACACCGGCGGTCGAGTTGATGTAGGTGACCGGGATCACGCCCGCCCGACCGTTCTCGACCGCGTCGGGGCTGAGACCCATCTCTCCGAGCTCACGCCAGCACATCTCGAGCTGGTCCGGAGCCGCCATGTCGGCCATCGAACAGCCCGCCGCCAGATCGGGAAGCAGCACTTTCTGGTGCGGCGCGCGGAGGATGTCGGCGCTTTCCGCCATGAAGTGCACGCCGCAGAAGATGATGAACTCCGCCGCGCCGCGGCTGGCGGCCGCCCGCGAGAGCTTCAGCGAGTCGCCGATGTAGTCCGCGAACTTGATGACCTCGTCGCGCTGGTAGTGGTGGCCCAGGATCACCACGCGCTCGCCGAGCTTCTGCCGGGCGTCGGCAATGCGCGCATCCATCTCGTCGTCCGACAGGCGCAAGTACCCCTCGGGCAGCGGCTGGCGCTCACCGATGCTGGCCTTCTCGACCTCCGTGAGGAGCTTTATGTCCATTGCTGCAACTGGTGCCGCCCCTTCAACACGTTCAACGTGCCACATGCCACGGGCATGTGCTACCTGTCACGTGCAACGTGCAACCGACCTCCGAGCACCGAGTCCCCAGTCCCGAGCTACGACGCACCTCTATTGTACCAGTGCGGGGACCGGGGAGGGCTCATCGGGGGCTTCGGGGCCAGTGACGACGTTGTAGAGCGTGTCGCGTTCGACGGGCTCTCGTCGCGCGTTCCGAATGAGCTTGCGGATGGCGCCGGTCGTCATCGATTCAGGGGTGCGGGCGCCCGCCATGTGATAGATCTTCTCCTCCTGCACCGTTCCGTCGAGGTCGTCGACGCCGAACCAGAGCGCGAGCTGCGCCACCTCGACCCCGGTGGCGATCCAGAACCCCTTGATGTGCGGAATGTTGTCGAGCATCAGGCGTGCAACGGCATGGACGCGGAGCGTTTCGGTGGCGCTCGGAGCCGGAAGCCTGCGCATCTGGTTGTTGTCGGGGTGGAACGCCAGCGGGATGAACGCCTGGAATCCCCCGGTCTCGTCCTGCAGCGCGCGGGCGCGCAGCATGTGATCGACGCGCTCCTCCCTGGTCTCGATGTGGCCGTACAGCATCGTGACGTTCGTGCGCATGCCGAGCCGGTGCGCGATCCGGTGGATGTCCAGGTATCGATCCGCGCCGCACTTGTCGTGGCAGATCTTCCGGCGCACCCGGTCCGCGAAGATCTCGGCGCCTCCGCCGGGCAGCGAGTCCAGCCCGGCGTCCTTCAAATCGCGCAGCACCTGTTCGTCCGTCATCCGGTACAGGTCTGCGAAGAACGCGATCTCGACGGCGGTAAAACACTTCAGGTGAATCCCCGGCCGGATGCGCTTGAATCCGCGGAGCATCTCCAGGTAGTAGTCGAACGGCAGGTCCGGGTGCAGCCCGTTCACGACGTGGATCTCGGTGAGGGGCTGGGCGGCGCGCTGCCGCAGCTTGTCCCATGTCTGTTCGAGCGACATCGTGTAGGAGCCGGGATCGCCGGGCTTCAGCCGCGCGAACGAGCAGAACAGGCAGCTTGCGACGCAGACGTTCGTCGCCTCGACCCTGATGTTGAAGTTGTAGTACGTGCGCGCGCCGTGCCGCTTCTCCCGCTCCCGATTCGCGAGCCAGCCGAGCGCGAACAGATCCGCGCACTCGAAGAGCCGGATGCCGTCGGCGAGGGTCAGCCGCTCGGAGCCGTTCAGCTTCTCCGCGATGTCGGAGAGCCCCGCGATCGCGACGCGCTCACTGCTCATTTCACCCGACACCTGCACGTCGCACGCAGCACGTCGCACGTCGAGCACGTTGCCCACGGCACGTGGCCCGTGGCACGTGACACCACGCTCACCCGATCCCCATCGCCTGCACGCGCAGCGTCCGCGTGCGCGGACCGTCGAGCTCCGCCACGATGATCCGCTGCCACTGGCCGAGCACGAGCGCGGCGGCGCTCACCTGCACCGACAGGCTGTGCCCGAGAAGCATCGCCCGCAGGTGCGCGTCCGCATTGGACCGATCGCAGTCGGAGTGCTCGGGATTGTTGTGCCGCCAGTCGGCGTCGCGGTCGACGACCTGCTCGAGCAGGCGCCTGATGTCGACGTGAAGGGCCGGCTGGGACTCGTTCATGAAGACCGCGAAGGTCGTGTGCATCGACCAGACGCTGACGATCCCTTCGCGCACGCCGGAAGCGCTCACGATCCGGGCGATTCGGTCGGTCACATCGATCAACTGGAACCGCTCGTCGGTCGGCACCGACAGGATGTCCGCGCGGATCGCGAATCCACCGGTCGTGGACTCGCCTGCCGCCGCGCCAGCCGAGTCCGGTACGTTCGCGGCGGAGCTCTTCGTCATCAGTCCTTTGCCTCGCCAGCCCACAGCCGGAGCCTGCTGTCAGTAACCTGCAAACACATCATTTTACCGGCAACGGTTCGAGGGTGACAACCGCGGCCCGTGACCCCGACGGCGCCTCGGGGACGCGGCACCGCTCGGTGCTATACTCGCCGGACAACTGACGCTCGGACCTGTGACTTCGCATTCACCGGTCCTGCCCGGCGGTCGC
>JALZOC010000575.1 GCA_030857365.1 Acidobacteriota bacterium | reverse complement strand
CGGCGAGAGTGTCGAAGTGACTCCGAGCGGAGAGATTTGCGCCACCCGGCCCTCGAAGGCGAGATCCGGATAGGCGTCGAGCCCGATGCGCACTGGCTGGCCGACCCGCAGCTCGTTCACGTCCACCTGGTTGACGCGGGCGCGCACGCGCATCGCGCTGGGATTCACGATGTCGACAACCGGCACCCCGGCGCGCACTTCCTCCCCTTCCTGCACGTCGGCCATGCTGTTGCCTTTCCAGATCGTCTTGACCACCGCCATCCCGCCGATCGGCGCCCGGATGGCCATGCGATCCGCATTGCCGGCGGCCTGCTTCGCCGCGCTCGCGGCCCGATCGCGGCGAATCTCGAGGATCCGCAGATCCGCTTCGGCGGCCCGTCGCTTCAGCAGGTACGTCGCCTTCAGCTGCTCCAGCGTGGCCTGTGCCTGCTCGAGCGCCTGTGCGTTTTTTTCGGCGTTGATCTTGGGAAGCATCTCGTTCTTGACCATCTCGAGCTGCGCGCGGCCGATCGCGCTCTCCGCCAGGGACATCTCGGTATCGTCGTGCGCACGCGCGGCGCGCTCCTGTGCCTCCCGCTTCGCGATCTGCTGCTCGAGATCCTGCAGCTCGGCGCGCCGATCGAGCGCGTTCTTGATCTGCTCCTGGCGGTCGAACTCCACGACAAGGTCGCCGCTCTTGACCGTGCTTCCCGGACCGACCAGCCTGGTGATGACGAGAGAATTCGAGTTCGGTCCGGCAAGCCGGGGGGCCGCAATCGTGGTGGATTCGACCGCTTCGACCGTACCGCTCAGCCGGACCGCGCGTACGAAATCGCGGCGGGCGATCGTCAGCGCCCCTTGGCGACCCCCCGCATCCGCTCCAGCGGTTTCGGGGGGCTGGCGGGCGGACAGAAACACTGCGGACAGCGCGACCAGCATCCCAACGCCGAGCGTGGCAGCCCAACGTACCGGGAACTTGACATTCATCCGACCCTCCGGGTGATGAGACGAACAATGCGGACGAACGGTTGGCGCGAGTGGCGGGCCCACGTCGTGTGAGCGCACATCTGCGAGGTTTCGACGTGAACGCGCCAGAGCCGGCCAGTCGGCGAGCGGAATCGACCCCCGATGGCACGATTCTAACGGATCAGGTGCGGCGCCGCGAACTATTGCCGGGGTGGCTAAGCCCGAGCGCTGGCAGCCTGCGTCCCGACGGCCGAGCGCTACCCGGCGAAAAAGCGCGTGGCCCCGGGCCGGACCCGGTACTCGCAGCGCGAGGCGACGAGCACCTCCCCGTCCGTGTTGATGGTCACCGGGGTGTCGAAATCGAGCGTGAGGGTCGCGGCCCTGAGGTAGCGCACGCGCGGATCCTCGACGTGCGTGCCCTGGCTGACTGACCGCAGCAGCGTCGCGAACTCCAGCGTCGACATCGCTTCGATGACGCAGAGATCGAGCAGCCCGTCGTCGACCACGGCGTGTGGAGCGATGAGGTTTCCTCCTCCGAACATGCGTGAGTTGCAGACCGCGAACGCATACAGGGTCGTTTCGAATCCACTGCGCTCCGTGTCGGCCCGAACACGGCCATGCACCGGCTCGAATTCCATGAGCACCTGGGCCCCGCCGAGGAGGTACGCGAGGCGACCCGCGACGGTCTTCATCTGGGGCGTCACGGACTCGGACACTTCCGCGAAGAATCCGCCGCCGGAAATGTTCACGAACAGCCGGCCGTTGACCTCGCCGAGGTCCACCAGCCGCGCGGGTGCGTCCAGCAGGGCGGTGAGCGCCTCCTCCACATCCACGGGGATACCGAGCGCGGCGGCGAAATCGTTACCGGTGCCGAGCGGCACCAGGCCGAATGTCGTCCGCGCCAGCGCGCCGTCAACCAGCGCCACCCCGTTGATCGCCTCATTCAACGTGCCGTCGCCGCCGCCGACGAACAGGTGCGTGCACCCATCCTCCACCGCCCGGTGCGCCGCCCGGGTTGCGTCACCGCCGGCCGTGGTGAGCACGATTTCCAGCGTGTCGTAGCGCGTGCGGAGCCGCCGGTTGATGGTGTCGGCGTGCGCGGCCGCCGTGTCGGTGCCGGCGGTCGGATTCAGAATCACTCGTGCGCGTGCGTTCACTTGAACCTCTAACGTTGCCCAATCGGCACGGGCAGCGCGCGCGAGAGGACGGAGGGACGATCGGACCGGCTCCGGGGCGGAGCCCCCGCAGTGGCGGGAGCGCGACTACCTGACACTCCTGATGAACAGGACGAGCGACTCGACCTGCGCATCGGTCAGCACGCCCGAATAGCTCGGCATGCTCCCCTCCCCGCGCTCGTACCCCGAGGCGATCTTCGCTGCCGGCTGCAGAATGGACTCGCGGAGGTACGATTCGTCGGCGCGCACGCGAACGACGCCGCCGGCCACCGTGCGCTCGCTGCCATAGAGGCCCTTCCACGTCGGGCCGAGCTTCGCGAGAGCATCGGCGTCGACGGCGTGGCACGCGATGCAGCCGTATGCCTGATACAGGCGGCGGCCTTCGTCGGTGCTGACGGGCGCGGACGCATTCGTGACCGTGTGGCGCGGCGACAGATCCACGACGAGGTCGCCGAACCCTTCCGCGCGCGGATCGAACGCCGGCAGATCGTAGGGCGTGAAGTGGGCGGTCTCCTGGAACTTCGTACCGGTCGCGGTGGCGAGCGACCACCCGAGGCGCATCTGCATCACCGGCGTCATCCCCGGCACACCGATGAAGACCGTCCGGCCGTCGCGCGAGACATACGCGCTGCTGGGGGGGAGGGGATCGATTCCTGGGGTGCCGTCGGCCCGGAACTGCGGCGAGCCGTACTGATACGTACGCTTGTACGACCAGCTCGCCAGGGAGTAGCTGTCGGGGTTGGCCGCCGTCGCCCGATCCAGCGGCTCATCGAACCGCAGGAGCACACCTTGATCCATGGGCACGAGCTCTCGGGGCAGCGTGGACACGCCCCCGGTGTAGCGCACGCGGCCCAGGCC
>JALZOC010000574.1 GCA_030857365.1 Acidobacteriota bacterium | reverse complement strand
CTCGGCACCGGCTACGTGCTGTTCTTTGCGTACTCCGCCCTGATCGGGGTCTTCGCGATTGCGCTCGCTCTGGCGGTGAGGCGTTGGGAGCCGGATGCGGAGTCTCGCGGGTAGTCTGGCGAATCCGCATGGAGGGCCCGTCCCGATGAAACGCGGCATCTTCTTCTGGTCGCTCACCTCCGCGCTGGCCGGTTTCCTCTTCGGCTTCGATACGGTCGTGATCTCCGGCGCCGAGCAGACGATCCAGGCCCTCTGGTCGCTCAGCCCCGCGAGCCACGGGGTCGCTATGGCGTCGGCGCTCTACGGCACCGTCCTCGGCTCCCTGCTGGGGAGCTGGCCCACCGACCGGTTCGGCCGGCGCCCGACGCTGTTGTGGATCGGGGTCCTCTACTTCGTCTCGGCGGTCTGGTCGGGACTCGCGACGGGCGTCAACAGCTTTGTCATGGCTCGCTTCATCGGCGGACTCGGCGTCGGGATCTCGACCGTCGCGGCGCCCCTCTATATCGCGGAGATCGCGCCGCCGGAGTGGCGGGGGCGGCTCGCAGGCATGTTCCAGTTCAATATCGTGTTCGGCATCCTCGCCGCCTTCGTGTCGAACGCGCTGCTCGGGAACATCGGGGAGAACGCGTGGCGCTGGATGCTCGGGGTCGAGGCCGTGCCCGCGCTGATCTACGCTGTGCTCTGCCTGACCATTCCTGAGAGTCCGCGCTGGCTGATCGCCCGAAAAGGCGACCGCGCCGCCGGTCTCGCGGTGCTCCGGCGGATCAGCCCCGAGGCTCCGCCTGCCGCAATCGAGGCGACGGCGAACGCCATTCAGGCGTCGGCCGGAGAGCAGAACCTGAGGACGAGGTTCTGGACGCGCGGATTGCGCGTGCCGATCCAGCTCGCCTTTCTGGTGGCGTTCTTCAATCAGCTCTCGGGCATCAACGCGGTGTTGTACTTTGCGCCGCGCATCTTCGAGCTGGCGGGGCTGGGGGCGCGGGCGGCGCTGCTGCAGTCGATCGGGATCGGAATCACGAACCTGGTGTTCACGTTCGTCGGGCTGTGGCTGATCGACCGGCTGGGCCGGCGCCCCCTGCTCTTCATCGGATCGTTCGGCTACATCCTTTCACTCGGCCTCACCTCGTGGGCGTTCTTCACGGGGCACCACGCGATCGTTCCGGCCTGCATCTTCGCGTTCATTGCGGCGCACGCGGTCGGGCAAGGTGCGGTCATCTGGGTGCTCATCTCCGAAATTTTTCCGACGCGCCACCGGGCCGAGGGGCAGGCCCTCGGAAGCTTCACGCACTGGGCCTTCGCGGCGCTGCTGACGACGTTTTTTCCGAAGATGGTGACCGTCTTCCCGCCCGGACAGGTGTTCCTCTTCTTCTCGGTGATGATGGCGATCCAGTTGCTCTGGGTGGCGCTCATGGTGCCGGAGACGAAAGGGGTGCCTCTGGAGGAGATGCAAAAGAGGCTGGGGAGAGCCGACGCACGTGCCAGGGAATGATGCCGTCGGCATTGCCACCTGGAGTGTCGTGGCAGCGATTGTGAGCGCCGAGCGGACCCATATGGACGAACCGTCCCACGGAGGCGGCCCCGAGCCGGTCACGCGGCTGTTCCTCGTGCGGCACGGGGCAACGGGAGCGACGGCGGAAGACCGCTTTTCCGGTTCGACGGACGCGGAGCTGTCGGAGGAGGGGCGATGGCAGGCCGCGCGCCTTGGCGAGCGCCTGTCACACCAGGACATCAGCGCCCTCTACTCCAGTCCGCTGTCGCGCGCACTGGACACCGCCCGCATTCTCGCGCGGCACTGCCGCCTCGAGCCCGCGACACGCGACGGCCTGCGGGAGATCGGCCACGGCCACTGGGAGGGTCTGAAGCGCGAAGATGTCGAGCGGAAGTTCACCCGCGAGTATGCCGCCTGGGAGGTCGATCCGTTCACGTTCGCGCCGGCCGGCGGAGAGTCGGGCCTCGCGGTCCTCGCCCGCGCCCTGCCGGTCATCCGCGACATCGTCACCGCGCATCCCGACGGCCAGGTGCTGGTCGTCTCGCACAAAGCCACGCTGCGGCTGCTGCTGAGCAGCCTCCTCGCCTTCGATCCCCGCGGTTATCGCGACCGCCTGGACCAGTCTCCGGCCTGCCTCAACGTCGTCGACTTCAAGGATCCGGTGCGGGTCCGGCTCATGCTCTTCAACGACACGTCGCATTATGCCGACCGGCCCCGCGTCCCGGATCAGAGCCTGTCGAAGTGGTGGGATCAACCATAGCCGGCGCGGGGGCTCGTCGTCGGCCCCCAGCCATCACTCGAGCCCTTGTATGTCCACGAGGTCCTTCGGCCGGCCGGTCGCGCGCTTGTTCCGAACAAATGCGTCACGCCCGATGAAGTCGACATCAATGGACCCGAACGGGCGGCGCATCCGCTCCGGCCACGCCTCGGCAAACGTCAGGTCTGTGAGCTCCGTGAGGATGTCGATGCGGACCGGCGGGAGACCGATCTGGTACGTGATGCCGGGGCGTTCGAGGTCGGCCTGCGAGATGTCCTCGGTGGGCGCGCCGAACTCGGCGAGTGCCTGCAGGACGCGTCGTGCATTATCGGGGGTCGCATCGACCCAGATGTCGAGGTCGCCCGTTGCGCGCGGGCGCCCGTGCAGCGCGAGCGCGTAAGCGCCGACCACCAGATACCGCACGTCAGCGGCGGTGAACGCGCGCAGCAGATCGACAAAATCGGGATTCATCCGTCCACTCGCCGCGAAGGCGCCACTGTTCGACGCTCAGCCGCCAGACCTGCAGGACGCGCTCGGCCTCCGTCAGGTTGCGCCAGTAGGCCGGGTCATCGCGGTCGGCGTCTGCCGCCGACGCGTAGCGCCGCACCGTCATCCGCGCGCGCCTCGCGGTTCGTTTCTCGTCCATGAATGATTATCGCTGATTCAGTCGGATGTCATGGAGCTGCTGCATCTGCGACACCGCGCGTCCCGGGCCGAAACGGAGGCTTTCCTGCCC
>JALZOC010000573.1:824-2991 GCA_030857365.1 Acidobacteriota bacterium | reverse complement strand
GTGCCGGCGGGGATGGCCGACGCAAGCCCGGGCGCAGGGGCGGTGCCGAGCTGCGCCTCGACGATGCGCCGCGCCTGCTCGACGATCGGTTCGGCGAAGGGAACCTCGCGTTCGGTGCCGACGAGCGACAGCCCGTCCTCGGATACGTGATACAGCGTCGCCTTGATCTTCCGGCCCGCAGCCGCGGGGGCGGCCGGCTCCGCCGAGGGCGTGCTGGCGGTCGTCCGGGGGGCGTACGAGCGTCGCGCCACGCTGAAGGCGCCCCACACGGCCGCGAGTGCGGCGACGACGAGCACCGACACGATCGCGGTGCGCCGCGTCATCAGCGCAATCCTCCCGCCGGGCGGGAGGCGCTGCGCGCGTCCCGGAACCGCGTGACCGCCTCGACCAGGGCCTGGACGATCCGGTTCTGGAACTCGGCGGAGCGCAGCTGCTTTTCCTGATCGGCGTTGGTCATGAAACCCATCTCGACCAGCACGGCCGGCATGTTCGCGCCCACCAGCACGCGAAACGGCGCCTGCTGAATGGCGCGAGGACTTACGGGAACCCGTTCGCGCAGCGACGCCTCGATCGCCTGCGCGAGCGCCGCCGATTCCTGGATGTAGCGCGCCTGCGCCATCTCCCACGGCGTCAGCTCGATGTCGCGAGTGCCGCCGCCGAAGACCGGGAGGGACTCGCGATCGCCGTGAGCGGCGCGCTGCGCGGCATCGCCGTACTCGTCCAGGCTCAGGTAGAACACCTCCGCTCCGCTGGCCACCGGCAGCATCGACGCGTTCGCATGCAGGCTGATGAACGCATCCGCCTTGTTGTTGTTCGCGAGCGCCGCGCGCTCGTCGAGGCCGACGGTCGCGTCGCCGTCGCGCGTGAGGATCACGCGGACGCCGAGACGCGCCTCGAGCGCCGCCTTGAGCCGATGCGCGACGGCCAGCGTGATGGTCTTCTCGAGAGTGCCGCCCGGCCCTTTCGCCCCGTTCTCGGATCCGCCATGGCCGGCGTCGACGACGACCGTCCGCAGCCCCCCCGCGGGTGCGAGATCGATGAGGGGAGGAACGTCCTGGGGCTGTGCCGGGGGTACGGGAAGACCCTGCTGCGGCGCTGCCGCCGTGGCCGGGCCGAGCACGTCGATGACAATGCGCCCGGCGCCGCGATCGCCGGGAAGATCCGACGTGCGGAACGACGTGAACCGAGGTCCGAGGTCGATCGTCACCGTCGCCGGGCCTTCGCCCGGGTGCACCCCCTGAATCAGCTCCGGTGCGGTGGTCGGGGGCAGCACCGCGTCCAGCGTGTCCGCCTCGAAGCGGACGACCAGGCGCGGCCCGTCCTGCGAGACCGTGTGGGCGGTGGCGGGCGACACATCGAGCGTCAGCCTGGCGAGTGAGCCGAGCGGCTCAATCCGTCCGGCGACACGAGGCGCCCGGATGTCCCCGAGCAGCAGCAGCCGCGAGGGCTTCCGCACCTCGAGCCGCGTGCCGAGCAGCGGCCCAAGCGCTCGCGGGACGAAATCCACGGGAACGAGCCAGCTGCGGCCGTCCCGGACCGGGGCAGCGGGCAGGGAAATCAGGCGTCCTCCGACCGAGGCGAGGCTCTGGCCCGCGGATAACACGATGATTTGATTGCGGACCGTGACGGTGAGTCCGCCGGCCGCGGCGTCCTCGCGGACGGTGAGGTCGAAGAGCCGCGCGAGGTCGTCGAGCGCGAACATCTCCTGGCCCGAGACGAGACGGGTCGCGAGCGGGCGCCGGCCTTCGGAGGAGAGGACCGTGTAGGGCGGGGCGGCCGCCGGTGCCTGGGCGGCAGGCGTGCCGCTCACTATCGCCAGCAGCACACACACTGCGGCGGTGCCTGACCGTCGAGGGTTCACGATGGATCCATGATACCGCGTCGGTCGCGCGCGTGGCGCCGCCGCGGCGCGCGCGGCTAATCCGTTCGTGGGCGAGCCGCCTTCAAGAAGGCCAGCAGGTCGGCAAGCTCCTGCCGCGTCAGCTGTTCGTCGAGGCCAGGCGGCATGAGCGATACCGTGCCGGGCTGCAGGTCCACGATGTCCCGCCGCGGGATCCGCACCTCGTCGCGCTCGCCTGTCGCCAGCAGCACTTCATCCGGAAGATCGCCGCGGAGCACGCCCTGGCGCAGCTCGCCGGCCCGGGTTCTGACGGTGACCGGCTCGTAG
>JALZOC010000573.1:0-814 GCA_030857365.1 Acidobacteriota bacterium | reverse complement strand
GCGTCAAGTCGGGCCCGAGCCTTCCCCCCATGTATCCGATCGCGTGGCAGGAGTAACACGCGGCCTTCGGACTGTTGAAGACACCCTGTCCACGCCGCACATCGCCTCCGCCCGCCGCGGCGAGCAGCGTTGCGAGGCGGCGGGCCTGATCCGGCGCCTCGACGCTGGACGAAGCAAACAGCGCATGGCCTGCACTCTGCACGGACGCCGGGTACTTCGCGAGCACGGGACGCAGCAGGTCGGCCCGGACACTCGAGCGCCCCTCGCGCTGGCGGAGCGCCGCGATCATGGCGAGACCGACCCCCTCATCGTCGCTCTTGCCAAACGCGAGCAGAAGGTGCGGGAGCTCCAGGGGGCCCGCCATTGGAAGTGCCCGGGCGAGCGCCAGCAGCTGCGCCGCGCCGAGCCCGGCCTTCGCAAGGACGCGGGCCGCGGCCGATCGCGTGGAGACGGCTTGCGCGGGCTCGAGGCCGGTTCGAAGGAGCTCGAATGTGTCCGGATCCACCACCGCGGGACCGTCGCTCATGCTGGCCAGCGCCTCGACGCGGACATCGATCGTCCGTGCGCCGTCACGACCGAGCCGCATGAGAGCCGCGTGCAGCGCGGCGGCCGACTCCGCGGGCGCCGGTGCGGCTCGAAGAACGGAGAACACCTCCGCGATGAGGTCATCGTCCGCTGAGGCGAGCGCGCCCAGCAGGGGAGCGGTCCACCGCGCAGGCAGCACCTTCATGCGCGTGCGCGCCGCGAGGGCCATGGCCCGAAGCGCCGCCGCACGGTCCCGCGGAGCCGCACGGTCCACCGCGGCCGCGAGCAG
>JALZOC010000572.1 GCA_030857365.1 Acidobacteriota bacterium | reverse complement strand
GCGTGCCCGCACGGCGCCAATGTTCTATCCCGACGACCCCCTGACGAAGGTTGCCGACACAGAGGACGCGTCGAAAGTGCAGCCGCGCGAGATCTCGCTCTTCTACGATGCGAGCATCAACCTGTTCGGGCGCCCCGGCCTGTCCGACGTCGGACGTGCCGAGAGCATCAATACCGTCGACGAGGTGCCCGACTCCAACTGGTACATCAATCGCGCGCCGCTCCGCCCTGACGAGATACGCAGGGGCGTCAACGACGATGCGGGGCCCGGACCGGGGAAGTGGCTCGTCAGCAGCAAGTCGAATGGGGTGTCGCCGGGATTCACGATCACCGACGAGCGGCGGCGCCGATACTTCATCAAGTTCGATCCGCCCGGACAGCCGGAGCTCGGGACGGGCGCGGAAGCCGTCGTGACCCGTCTGTTCCATGCGCTTGGGTACTACGTACCGCAGTTGAATCTCGGAGTGCTGCGGCGGCAGGATTTGGTGCTCGCACCGTCCGCGACCGTGAGGCTCCCCGATGGCACGAGACGCCCCATGACCGAGGCGGACATCGAGGAACAGCTCGCCCGCGCGGAGCGCAACCCCGATGGGACGTACCGCGTCAGCCTTGCGTCGGCGCTCGAGGGCAAGCCGCTCGAGGGATTCAAATACGAGGGGACGCGGCCCGACGATCCCAATGACGTGGTGCCCCACGAGAATCGCCGCGAGGTGCGCGGGCTGCGGGTGTTCAGCGCCTGGCTGAATCATACCGACGCAAAAGCGATCAACTCGATGGACTCGCTCATCTCGGAGAATGGCCGGGCCGTGGTGCGCCATCAACTGTTCGACTTCAACGCCACCCTGGGGAGTGCCGGCATCGGGCTTCGGGATCCGCGGGATGGCTACGAATACCTCGCCGAACTTGGCGCGGCCGGCAAGGCGCTGCCGGCGTTCGGTTTCAATGTCCGCCGCTGGATGACCATCGAATATCCGGAGCTGCGCGGCATCGGCCGCTTCGAGGCGAAGGCATTCCGGCCGGAGGAGTGGCGGCCACGCGTACCGAACCCCGCGTACGTGCGGTCGAGGCCGGACGACACGTTCTGGGCGGCAAGGAAGCTCATGCGCCTCACCGAACCGGAGATCCGGGCCGCCGTCCAGGCGGGCGGGTACACGGATCCACAGGCGGAGAAATACCTCGGGGACGTCCTGCTGGAACGCCGCGACAAGATCGGGAGGGTGTGGCTGACCGCCGTCAACCCGGTGACCGACCCGCTTCTTGCCGCCGACGGCACGTTGACGTTCCGCAATGCCGCCGTCGACCACGGCTTCGCCCAAGCCCGCGCGGCCTACGACGTGATATGGCACCGATTCGACAACGCCACCGGTGAGTCTGCTCGAATCGCGGCGTCGAGATCCGACTCGCCGATTTCGACGCCGGGCACGATCCGGGTGAAGCCCGAGGCGGCGCTACCCGAGGCGGACGGGGCATTCGTCCGCGTGGACATCAGCGCCGCCGACCCGGCGCATCCCTCGTGGACCGAACCTGTTCACGCCTACTTCCGCCGGGGCGCCGGCGAGTGGAAGCTCGTCGGGTTCGACCGCATGCCAACCGCCCCGCTCATGCGCCCGGGGCTGGTCGGGGCGGAAAGAAAGTAGGAAGTCTGAAGGCTGGTACTATCGCGCGGATGACTTCCGCCGCTCCGGGCGCCTGGCTGTTCCGTTACCGATCGTCCCTGCCAGTCCCGCTGGCGCTCATTCTCGTCTTCGTACGCAAAGGAGAGGTCGGAGGCTTCTGGGTATGGGTCGCCGGGCCCTTGCTCGTCGCCCTCGGCGAGTGGCTCCGCTTCTGGGCCGTGCGCCACATCGGCACCATCTCGCGCACCAGGACGACGAGGTACGGCCCCCTGATCTCCGCCGGGCCCTACCGGTTCGTCCGCAATCCGCTCTACGTCGGCAACTGGCTGCTCTGGACCGGCTTCGCCGTCTGGTCGGGCCTGCTCTGGATGGTGCCGGTCGCGTGGGCGATCTTCGCCGTCCAGTACAGCGCGATAGCCCGCTGGGAAGGATCGTTTCTGCGGGGAATCTACAAGGACTCCTACGACGGGTATGCGCGGGACGTCCGCGCGTGGGTACCGGGATGGCCCGCGCGCGCGAGCGCACCCGGCGCCCCCCTCCACCCGTGGGCGGACGTGTGGTTCAGCGAGCGTGGGACGCTCCTGGCCATCGCCGCCATGTCGCTCCTGCTCACGGCGAAGCGCATGTGGTGAAGCTTGCACGTGCCACGTCGCACGTGCCCTGTGCCGCGCGGCGCCCTACGTCAGAATGTCTTCCAGCACCTGCCGCACGGCCTCGATCGCCTCGCCGTGGGTCGCGGCTTCCCGGGCGGCGCGCGCGAGCCGTTCCGCGGCGTCGCGGTCGGGCAGGCGCACGGTGTCGCTGCGCTCGGCTCGCACGATCATTCCCGCGCCGGCCGTGAAGTTCGTGGCCGGATCGATCAGCACGAAGCTGCCGGTGGTCCGGTTGCGCGAATAGGGGTCGACGGCGATCGATCGCGAGGTCGTGACCGTGACGGTCCCGATCTGATTGAGCTCCAGCGGGGTGTCCGCCTGCGCCGTGACGGTCCGGGTGGTGTGCTTCAGGAGATACGTGCGATGCGGATCCAGCGCCCGCTCGTCCATCCAGACCATCTGGGTCGAGAAGCGGCTGCCCACGTCGACGGTCCCCGTGGCGAGCAGGTCGCCACGGCTGACGTCGAGCTCGTGTTCGAGCACGAGGGTGATGGACATGGGGGCGAACGCGACCTCCAGGTCCCCGTCCCACGTCACGATGCGCTTGACGCGCGAGGTCCGGCCCCCCGGCCACACGCTGATGGAGTCGCCGATCCTGACCGTGCCGGAGGCGATCTGTCCCGCGTATCCGCGAAACGTGTCGTCCGGCCGGACCGCGAGCTGCACGGGCAGCCGGAACGGCTTCCCGGCTGATTGATCCTCTACCTCGACGGTCTCGAGGTAC
>JALZOC010000571.1 GCA_030857365.1 Acidobacteriota bacterium | reverse complement strand
CATGGCTCGCGACGTTCTGAAGCTCCTCGCCTACTCCGAGGATTTCGAGATGGTCTGCGGCACGCGGACCACGCGGGAGTTGATCTGGGACCAGGCGAACATGGGATGGTTCCTGCGCCTCGGCAACCTGGTGGTGGCGAAGATCCTGCAGCTCCTGTATGGCGGCCCGTCGCTGAGCGACTGCGGCTGTACCTTGCGGCTCACGCACCGGGACGCACTCGCCAGAATCCAGGACGACATGACCGTCGGGGGATCGCACTTCCTCCCCGAGATGGTCATTCTCGGGCTGAAGAAGGGCGTGCGTGTCATCGAGGTGCCGGTCAACTACCGCCGGCGGGTGGGGGAATCGAAGATCACCGGCACCCTGGGCGGCACGCTCAGGACCGGATTTCGGATGATCGGGATCATTCTCAAGCATCGGCTCCCTGACCGGCGATGACGGGGGCAGCCGCCAGGCGCGGATGGTGTCTTGCACTCGCCGTCGCGGCTGCGGCCTGCGTGCCGTACGTGTCCAGCATCGGCGACTACTTCGTGCAGGACGATTTCGGCGTCGTCCAGCTGCTGGCGAAGCGGCCGTGGTCCACGTTCCCGCGGTGGTTCGTCATCCCGTGGATGGAGGACATCTGGGGCTACACGCCGGACGAACTGCGTCCGTTCGTCGCATTCACGTATCAGCTGACGGGGAAGGGGGCTCCGGCGCGCCCCGAGCTGCACCACCTGTTCAATATCGCTGTCCATGCCGGCTGCGCGCTCCTCGTGATGGCGATCGCGCGCAGGGCGATGGGGCTATCGGCCGCCGCCGCCGGCTTCGCCGGCCTCGTCTTCGCCGTGCTTCCGAATCAGGTCGAAAGCGTTGCGTGGATCACGGGCCGTGTGGATTCGATGCCGGCGCTCTTCTATTTCGCCACATTCCTCGCCTACGCGCACGGGCGGCAGCACCATCGCTGGCCCGTGTACGCGGCGGCGCTCGCGCTGTTCTTCGTCGCGCTCTTCAGCAAGCAGAACACCATCACCATGGTGGGGACGCTGGCCGCGTACGACGCCGTCGTGCTGACCCGCCGCGAACGGGGCCCCCTGCTGAGAGCGTTTCTGTACTGGGTACCTTTTGCCGTGCTGACCGGTGGCTTCCTTCTGCTCCGGCGCGCGGTGTTCGGCCAGTCCCTTCGGCCAGGACTCCAGACGCAGGATCAGATTGCCGCGGTGGCCACGATGATGGACCACCACGTCCGGCGAACGGTGATGGGGCACCTCGGAGCCCCGTCCTCCATCGACCTCGCAGCCGCAGCATTCCTCGTCACCGGCCTGCTGGCGATCGCGCTGAGGAGTGCGCCGGAGGCGCGCTCGCGCTTCGCTCGCATGGGCCTCTTTTTCGGCGTGATCTGGTTTGCCATCGGCGTGGCGCCGGTGGCGCTCGCCGGGTACGAATCTCCGAGACACGCATATCTGGCGTCGGCCGGCTGGGCGTTCATGCTGGCGCTCATCGTGGACGGGCTGTGCCACGTCGTCCGATCTCGTGCGTTCCGCGCCGGAGTGCTCGCAGCGGCCGTGGTGGTCGCCGGGATATACCTCGCCAGGCTCGCGCCCGTCCTGGAGGCCTGGGACACGTCAGCGGCCATCTCCGAAGCCGCCGCGGGCAGGGTTCGCCAGGAAGCGGCTGCAGCGCTGCCCGGGACGCTGATGATTGTCGGTGTCCCACGCAGCAGCTGGGAGTGGTCCTCGCCATTCGTGCTCGGCCCGCCGTTCGCTCCCGAGGGCCTGATCGAGCGTGTCCGGCTCGTCACGCCCTGGCGCCTGCACTGCTGCGGACGGGGGCCGTGGGACACCGCCACTCGACTGCACCTCCGGGGCTGGCTGCTGTCCTCGCCGCGCCCCCCAATCATTGCCGTGCGATTCGCGCCCGGTACCGGCGCGGTCTCCCGGGCGACGGACGCTGACGTGCCTGAACTGCACGGCATCATCCCGGTGTTGCTCCAGACCACGAGCGCCGAAACGCTCGACGCCGTGATAGGCGATATTCTCGAGAGGATTGTCGCGGGACGCCGCGAGGAGCTCGGCGGGCTTCCGAGGTGACGCTGTGCGATCGACATGTCTTGCGGCGTCGGTCGGGTGTGGCGGCCGAGCGCGCGTGCCGCGTCACGAATGTTAGACTTGCGCGACCGGACCGCAACGGAAGCCCGCATTGATGCCAATATCCGCCATCGTTTCTCTCGATCACCGTGGCCTGCGACGGCTCGAGGCGCTGCCCGGTCCGGGTCGGGTGGTGGTTCGATGATCTCCGCGGCGGAAGCGCTCACCCGGCTGCGCGAGGGGAACCGCAGGTTCGTGGCGAATGTGCGCGGCGCGAACGGGTTCCTGTCGCAGGCCAGGCTGGCCGAACTGGCACAGAGCCAGGAGCCATCGGCCATCATTCTCGGGTGTTCCGATTCGCGGGTCCCCGCGGAGATCGTCTTCGACCAGGGTCTTGGCGACCTCTTCGTGATTCGGGTCGCCGGCAACATCGTCGCGCCTTCGCAGGTTGGCAGCGTCGAATTCGCCGCGGCACGCTTCGGAACGCGCCTCGTCGTCGTGCTGGGCCACACGCAGTGCGGCGCCATCATCGCCACGCTCGAGGAGCTTCGCAGACCGACGGAAAACCAGTCCCGCAACCTGCAGTCGATCGTCGATCGGATCCGGCCGTCGGTCGAGAGTCTGTTCGACGCCGGCCTGCGCCACACGCCCGAGGCCCTCGTCGAGCAGGCCGTGAGGGCGAACATCCGCGCTTCCACCAACCATCTGCGGCACGGGTCGCAGCTGCTGGAGCAACTGATCCAGGACGATGGGCTGCGCGTCGTCGGTGCGGAGTATTCTCTGGAGACCGGGGTCGTCGATTTCTTTGACATCGCGCCACGACCCGTCTGAGAGACAGCTGATGGAAGAACGTCGGGTCGGATGGATGTCGAGTCTGTTGTGCCAATCCCCGATTGCGCGCAGCGCTCACGCGCGTCGTTCCGTTCCATAATGATCGCGCGTGAC
>JALZOC010000570.1 GCA_030857365.1 Acidobacteriota bacterium | reverse complement strand
ACAGGATCGATTCTGCTGATCGACGACGAGGCGAAGATCCTCAACGCTCTTGCGTCCGCGCTTCGCGGCGAGGGGCACGAGGTCGTCGCGACGAGCCACGCGCGCGAGGCGCAGCGGCTCCTCGGTCAGCGGCTTTTCGACGTACTCATCGTGGACAACCTGATGCCCGAGCTGAGCGGGACGGACCTGATCCGTGAGCTCGTGGCCTCCAGCGCGCCAGGGGATCGGCCGCAGATTCTGATGATGACCGCGCACGCGACCGTCGAGAGCGCAATCGAGGCCATGAAGCTCGGGGCCCTCGATTACCTGCAGAAGCCGTTCGAAATCGACGAGCTGCTCGTCGTGGTGCGCCGTGCCCTCGAGCATCAGCGGCTGAGCACCGAGCACCGGTATCTGATCAGCGAGCGCGACGCCGAATTCAACCACTACGGCATCGTCGGTCGCAGCCGTCGGATGCAGGAGGTGATCAATACGTCGCAGGTGGTGGCGCGATCGAAGAGCACGATTCTCATCACCGGCGAGACGGGGACCGGGAAGGAAATGGTCGCGCGCGCGATCCACTATCACAGCGCCCAGCGCGAGATGCCGCTCATCAAGGTGAACTGCGCCGCGATCCCGGAAACACTCCTCGAGTCCGAGCTGTTCGGCCACACGCGCGGCGCGTTCACCGGCGCCGGGACGAACAAGAAAGGCAAGTTCGCGCTTGCGGACGGGGGCTCCATCTTCCTCGACGAGATCGGAACCATGAGTCCGACGCTCCAGGCGAAGCTCCTGCGAGTGCTCCAGGAACGGGAGTTCGAGCCGCTCGGATCCGAGCGAACGCAGAAGGTCGACGTGCGCGTGATTGCCGCCACCAACCGCAACCTCCGGCAGATGGTGTCGGACGGAAGGTTCCAGGAGGACCTGTACTACCGGCTGAACGTCATTCCCATCCACATCCCGCCGCTTCGCGAACGGCGCGAGGACGTGCCCATCCTCGTCGAGCACTTCGTCGCGAAGCACTCGCAGCGCGCCGGCAAGCGCATCGACGGCCTCGAACCCGGAGTGCTCGAGGCGCTGCAGGCGGCGGACTGGCCTGGCAACGTTCGGGAGCTCGAGAACACCGTGGAGCGCGCGGTGGTGCTCTCGCCGACGCGCACGATCGGCCCCGACGTGGTGCGCATCCTGGGTGTGAGCAGCGCCGCCGCCGCCGGGTTGCCGTCCCTGAACCTTCGGCAGAACCTCGACTGGACCGAACGCGAGACCGTCCGCCGCGCGCTCGACAGCTCGGGCGGCATCAAGAAGGACGCCGCCGAGGTGATGGGCATCAGCCAGCGCGCCCTGAGCTACTACCTAGCCAAGCACCGGGTGGAGTAGCTCTCAGCTGCTGGCTGACAGCTGCCTTACGTCCCGTGTAACGTCTTACGGCGGGGGTAATCGGGTGGACTGCAACGGTCATTTTCTGGCCACTTTCCTGCCAGTCCCCGGCATCCACCTTGCTTCGGAGAATCTCACGATGACGGGTTGTCGAGCGCTCGCGTTTCTGTTCGCCGCCCTTCTGCCGGCGGCCGCCGGCGCGCAGACCGCTCCGCCGGCCAACGCGAGCGATCCGGATGCGCGCGTCGACGCGCTGCAGCCCGATTTCAACATCGCGGCACTGCCGACGACGCTCAGGATGCCGGTGCACAAGTGGGCATTCCGTACCACACACCGCTTCAATCGCCCGCTGGGGCAGGGGGACTTCGGGGATCTCGCGTCGGATCTCTTCGGCTTCGACTCCGGCGCGCGGATTGGCCTGGAGCTGCGGTACGGCCTTGCCCGCGGCACACAGGTCGGGGTGCACAGAACGAGCGACCGGACGATCCAGCTGTTCGGGCAGCACAACCTTTTGCTGGAGCGCAATGGCAAGCCGGTGGGGCTCGATGTGATCGCGACATTCGAAGGGGGCAACAACCTCCGGGCGCGCCGCAAGAGCGCTCTCGGCGCGGTTGTCTCGCGCAATATCGCCCGGCTTGCCGCGCTGTACGCAGAGCCGCTCGTCGTCTTCAACAGCAGCAGCGGGTTCGGCCAGGGCTCCGACCACACGGTCATGCTGGGGCTGGGCGGGCGGGTGCGCATCAGGCCCGCGACCTACCTGGTGGGCGAAATCACTCCGAGGCTCGGCGGCTTCGCGCCTGGCGCCAGCCAGGCGAGCTTCGGCCTCGAGGGGCGGGCTGGAGGTCACCTGTTTCAGCTGAACGTCTCGAATGGATTCGGAACGACGCTCGGGCAGATCGCCGAGGGGGCGTTCAACTCCGACGACTGGTACATCGGGTTCAACATCGTACGGAAGTTCTTCTGACGGAGGGATGCATGTCGGGCGCAGTTCTCACTTTCTTACGAACGGCGGTCGCGGTCGGGGCGATGGTGCTCCTGGGTGCGTGCGGCGGCGGCAGTGATTCGCCGACGTCTCCTTCCGGCGGCGGCGGCGGTGGCAGCGCGGGACCGAGCGGCGCGACGGTGACCATCGGCAGCAACGGCGCGGTGAGCCCGGCCCAGGTGACGATCAACGTCGGCCAGAGCGTCACGTTCGTGAACAGCGACACCCGCCTGCACGACATGACCTCCAATCCACACCCGTCGCACACGGACTGCCCGCCGATGAACGCCGTCGGCAACCTCTCGCCAGGGCAGACGAAGCTCACGAACGCATTCACGACGGCCCGGACGTGCGGGTTCCACGACCACGGCAACCCCGAGAACACCGCCCTGCAGGGGAGTGTTACGATCAGATAGCGATCGGATCCGTTTCAGGTTTCAGGTTTTCAGTGTCAGTGGAGTTCCAGGTGCTTCGGTTTTGAGCCCCTCCCATGTCTCACTCATTGAGAGCCACCCACACGGTTTTGACCTGCGTATAGTGCTCCAGCGCGATGCGTTCCCCGCATGGAACGTATGCGGGAACCAGATGGGACGCCCATCACCCAGCCGCATTGATTGCATCAGAAAGTTGTGCACGACACCCGCCGCCGGGCTCCTCTATCATCGACCCATGATCG